>DAORIN010000032.1:0-5741 GCA_035438545.1 Minisyncoccota bacterium
ATTATCGTCTCAGGTGCCGGTCAGGCGCACATTATTACGCCTGACATGATCAAAGAGGGCGTCGTACTCATCGACGCTGGCACAAGTGGCGCCAATGGCGCAGTGACCGGCGACATTGACCCTGCCTGCGCTACCAAAGCCTCCATAATGACTCCTGTCCCTGGTGGGGTGGGGCCCGTCGCCGTGTCGTGCCTCTTTAGTAATACGGCCCGTTTATTTGACGCAGGCAAGGGTTTGGCATAACGGCACCTAAGGCGTACACTTGGCCATTATGCGTTTTATACCAGCCCTCGGCATCCTTATTCTTGCCGGCCTTCTTAGTTACCTCGTGCTTACGACGAACGGTCCTACCGACCCGCACCGCGTGAAGCTTGGCCTTGATCTTGCTGGCGGTACAGAGCTTATTTATAAGGCAGACACGGCTGCGGTCCTCACGGACAAGCAGGGAGCCCTTAACTCGCTTCGCGAAGTCATCGAGAAGCGGGTGAACGTGTTCGGTGTTGCTGAACCACTCGTGCAGCTTGAGAAATCGAGCGCAGTTGCGGGTGTGGTGGAAGATCGTCTTCTTGTTGAACTTCCCGGCGTCACTGACGTGAAGGCTGCGGTAGACGCGCTCGGCAAGACGCCGCTTCTTGAGTTCAAGCTCGTAGGAGGTGTTGTGGGGGATGCGGTTGCGTATACTCCTACCGAACTTACCGGACGCTATCTCAAAAACGCTGAGCTTCAGTTTGGTACCGGACAGTCAGGTGGTGGGTTAGCGAACCAGCCCGTCATCGTTCTTCATTTCACCGAAGAGGGCGGAAAACTCTTTGAGCAGATCACCACCGATAACGTTGGGAAGCAGCTCGCCATATTCCTTGATGGGGAAGTCATCTCGTCTCCGGTTATCCAGGAAGCAATTGCCGGCGGCACCGCAACCATTACCGGTTCCTTCACTCCTGCAGAAGGACGTGATGTAGTGCGTAACCTTAACTTTGGCGCGCTCCCAGTCCCTATCGAGCTTGCGTCGAGCGGTACGGTAGGTTCAACACTCGGCGCCTCTGCGTTTGAGGCGGGCCTTATTGCTGCCGCCCTTGGCTTTGCGCTCGTCGCACTCTTTATGATCTTCTGGTACCGCCTTCCTGGATTGGTGGCAGTCGTCGCACTCGCCATCTACGTCGTTATTACGATAGCGATTATCAAGTTCCTCCCCGTTACTCTTACGGCTTCAGGCATCGCCGGCTTCATTCTCTCTATCGGTATGGCGGTGGACGCAAACGTCCTCATCTTCGAGCGTATGAAGGAAGAGCTTCGTGCGGGTAAGGGAGCGCATGACGCAGCAGCGACTGGCTTTGCCCGCGCCTGGCCTGCGATACGTGACGGTCACTTCACGATGATCATTTCATCTATCATCTTGTTCTGGATGGGTACCTCACTCGTGCAGGGCTTTGCACTCGTGTTCGGATTCGGCGTTATCGTATCCCTCTTTACTGCCATTACCGTTACCCAAGTCTTCTTGAAGACCATTCTCCCTGAATCTCGCAATGGAGTTTGGAACTTCTTGCTTTCAAGTGGCTTTCACACGAAATAATTATGCTTATCATCAAATATCGCGCGTTCTTCTTCTGGCTCACGGGACTCATCCTCGCAGGAGCTATTGGCGCTCTGGTCTTCTTTGGTCTCCCGCTCTCTATCGACTTTACGGGAGGGTCTCTCGTTGAGGTAGCGTACCAGGATACGCGTCCTGACGTGACGGCACTTAAGGAGCGTGTCGCAGCAGCGGGCTTCGATGATCTTTCACTTCGCGAGAGCGGCGAGAAGGGCATTACGGTTCGTGCGCACACGCTTACTCCAGAAGAGCACAACGCACTTCTTCTCTCTCTTTCCAATAACGGTGCTGAGCCCGTGACCGAACTACGCTTCAACTCTATTGGTCCGTCCTTGGGCTCTGAGCTTGCTATAAAAGCGCTCTACGCTATTGGCGCGGTGATGCTCGCCATCATGTTCTATATCGCACTCGTGTTCCGTAAGGTATCGCGCCCGGTACCAAGCTGGGGCTACGGACTCGTCGTTATTCTCATGCTCGCTATCGATATCATCGTCCCTGCCGGCTTCTTCGCGGCCTACGCGCACTTCACCGGAGCTCAAGCTGACGCGCTCTTTGTGGTCGCTCTTCTTGCTCTCCTTGGTTACTGCGTGAACGACGTCATTATCGTCTTTGACCGTGTGCGTGAGCGCTTGAAGTTGAACCTTGAGAAGAACGTAAAAGAGGACTTCGAAACTACGGTTGGTATCTCCATTGACCAGACCCTTGGTCGCTCGATTAACACCTCGCTCACGGTAGCGCTCGCGCTCCTTGCCATCATCCTCTTTGGTGCTGAGGCAACGCGCGACTTTGCGCTCGTGATGTTGGTTGGCGTAGTGGTAGGTACCTTCTCTTCAATCTGCCGCTCTGCTCCGCTCCTCATTCCTATCGCAAAGCAATTCAGCAAAAAATAAACACCATGGCTTCTCTCGACCATATATTCGGTTGGGCAGGGAAACCAGGGGAGGTGGAGGCTAAACGTCAGTTCGAAGCAAACCTAAGCGCAGCAATAGTTAACTACAACCCTATCGCGGTTCAGGAACTTATTATAGAGCGCCTTACTGAAGGCAAGAAAATAGCAAATCCCTACGATTTTTGCAGAAAAATCGCCGACGATATGAATCTTCTTACCGGTAAAGACGCTGACCCACATGCTCTACATGATGCTCGGCCGGGAACTAAGGGTATGCGGGTGTTGTGGGAATTTCTTGCATCAGTGAAACCAAAAGAAACAGTCGAAAATCTTCTTACCAATATCCGATCTCTTAAGCTTGAAACCACATGATTCTTGGCATCACCGGTACCATTGGCGCAGGAAAGGGAACAGTTGTTGAGTACCTCGTGAAAGAAAAAGGTTTTACGCACTACTCGGTGCGTGAAGCAATTACCGAAGAAATACTACGTCGTGGCCTTCCGGTTACCCGACCAAATTTGAACGAGGTAGCAACCGACCTACGTCGTACCCACGGTCCAACTCATTTCGGAGATCACTTCCGCGCACGTGCAGAACAGGATGGAGTGAAAGACTACATCATTGAATCCATTCGTAATCCAAAAGAAGCAGAGAAGATAAAAAGCATAGGCGGTTTTATTATTATCGTTGATGCCGACGAACATCTCCGGTATGACCGAGTGAAAGGGCGAGGGAGTCACACGGATGACGTTACCTTTGAGGAGTTTCAGGCGCACGAGGCGCGAGAGATGACCACGGAAGATCCCTCTGATCCTTCCTTTATGGATATTGCTGCCGTCATGCGTATGGCCGACGCGACCATCATGAATGATGGAACGCTCGAAGAACTTCATGCGAAGATAGATGAAGTACTTGCAACACTTTCTTAACATGGCATACGAAGATCAGGTCCCCACTAACGTCCCGGAGAAAGGTTTTTACTATCACTACAAACATAACCCAGAGGGGAAGGTGAATAATTACGCCTATGAGTTTTTAGGTGTTGGTCATCATACTGAAGACGATTGCCGGCCCGAGGACGCTTTACTTGGCGTCTATCGCCCCCTCTATGAGGCCTTTGTATATAAGAACGGGAAGATGTTTGATGTGCGTCCTCTTGGTATGTGGATGGAGGAGGTCACGAAAGAAGGAAAGACGTTTCCGCGCTTTGCACGTATTACTGATGCGTCCGTTATCGCACAGCTTATGAAGATTCGTATGGAAATGTACGGAGAATAGCTATGCCGCATATTCACGAGAAGATAGATTTTGGTGCAGATGTTTACGTAGTAAATCAGGACGCCATTCTCCTGCGCTTTCATGAGAAGTATCACTTTTGGTGTGCTCCGGGCGGGCACATTGAACTTAATGAGGATCCTGAAGAAGCAGCAGTGCGCGAAGTAAAAGAGGAGACAGGGCTTGATGTGGTATTGGTAGGGAAACGTGCGCCCGAATTTAATGATGGAGACCGAGAAGTGCTGCCGCCACGATTTGTTAATCGGCACAGGATAAACGAGACGCACGAACATGTAGTGTTCAAATACTTTGCTACTGCCGCGACAAGATATTTACAGCCAGCTATAGGAGAAAAAGAAACTGATATGCGATGGTTTACTCGAGATGAGCTGGACGACCCCAAATACGATATTCGTGAACGTGTTCGGTCTTACGCAAAGGCTGCGCTCGACGAGCTTGCGTCACCCAAGAATCCACGCTAACCTAGCCTCTATGCATCAGTTCAGCGCGTTTACGTATTGGTTTACGAATCCCTCCTGCGGAGAGGATTGCTTTGATGCGCGCTAACTAGCCCCACTCATCAAATCAGCCCCCTCCGCAAGGAGGGGTTTCGCGTTGAGCGGAATCACATTGTTCATTCGTGAGGACACTATGTCAGACAGACGATCTACATCTTCCTACTTCGTTCAAGAACCAAGCGCACCGCGCCACTCGTCAATGAAAGACGAGCGCGTCGGCAGGCAAAGTCCTTGTTGTGAAGACGGCAAGTCCGTATCGACCTACGTCGATGGAGTCACAATATACTCTTGTTCCTCTTGCGGAGATCAGCTCAACTACGTTGAGTGTTGATCTAAAAGCAGGGGAAGGGAAGTAAAACCGGCAACGAAAGTTGTCGGTTTTTCTTATGCAATTACCGTACCTACAAACGGTTTCCCATCCATGTAATTCTCGAGCTCTTCAAGTTTCGCACCGTTAATCACTGCTACTTCAAGTTTCATGGCGTCTGCTTCTTTTGCCGCTACCGGATCAAATGGGGAAGAGAGGCCTGGGTCCCAGTCCTTTGGGATGAGCTTGCGGAAGTCTGCCCAGTTGGAACGTTCTATCTTCACCGCGTCAGGGTTCGTGCGTGGGTCTGCCGTGTACACGTAATCAATATTGGAAAGATTCACGAGCTTCTTAGCGCCAAGCTTCTTTGCCGCCATCACGGCGCAATAGTCAGTGGAGTTTCCTGGCTTCCAGCCAGAACCGACGATGACCGGGTACTTCGTATTTACCGAGCGTGTCGGGTTTTTAACGATACGGTCCTGAGCGTCCTCAAGGAAAAGGGTGCGCAGAAGGTGCGCATTCAGGCGTGTTGCATGGATGCCCATCCAATCAGCATCGTCAGCGGTAAGATCGCCGCGCACTTCCTTTGCGGCGTCCTGATAGCGGCGGGCAAGCTTTCCTCCACCAGCAATTATGTAGAAACCAAACCCTTCCTTCACTTTTCGATTCACCAATGCACGGAGATTCTTCAAAAAGGAGACATCGATTCCGTCCGGGACTATTAAAGACCCTCCTACGGACACGACGACATATTCACGCTTAGGGCGCAGCATAGGCAAAGGTTTGACGGCTCCTCGTATTCTACGCCCCTAAGCCCCATATGCAATATTGACGGGAAGCGGAGTCGGGCTGTATTCGGGAGCTTGGTTATCGAGCGTCAATGCTTCGACGCATTTCAGCTGCGTGCTTTGCCAGCTCCGAAGATGACTGTACTTTTCCCCCGGCACCGACGTTATATACGGTCTCTATTCCGAGCTCTTCACATACGAGAACCTCAGGGACAGGGTCTCCATCAGGATGACGGTCACCACCGTTCGCGAATATATGTGGGCGGATAGCCATGAGCGCACGACATACGCTCCTATCCTCATCATTAAGGCTGTGGTCGGTGATGATGACTTCGTCAACACCATCAATCGCTTCAAGAATCTCTTTACGCTCCTG
>DAORIN010000033.1:0-5618 GCA_035438545.1 Minisyncoccota bacterium
GCGAGAGGGTTTCAGGAGCTGAAGTGGGTTCGTGCGAGGGTAAGTAATTCCTCACCGACTCAGAAAACACGCCACCCGGCGTGTTTTCTGTTTTACCAACACTCCTCGCGTTATAAAAAACAGGTAAGGACGGTACACTGTCTTCATGAAATATGAAGCAGATGGGCACCACACTGGAGGGCCGGGTGCGCGCAAAGAATCTGCTTCGGGAATAGAAGAACTGTCGGAAGGAGTGGTTATTGATCAAAAAGTGCTCGCGTGGATATATAAAAATGTGCACGGAAAGGATGTTCATGCCATCGCTACCGATCAATTCCTTAATAAATCGCGCGATAACTATGGTCCTCCTTGGCTCGTACGTGAACTCGTACAGAACTTCGTCGACCATAACGAGACCTCGCCCGGCACACTTAATGGTGTCGAATGTATAAAAACTAATCTTAAGGATGGGGGAGTACGCTTTGAAATAAAAGGGCATTGGAAATACCGAGACTCAACGGGTGTCCTTTCTCCGCACTCGGAAAAGCCTAAAGACGCAAAGACTGCTGGAGGAAACGGTATAGGACTCAAACAGACTGCCATTCGTTTCCTCCGTGATTTTGGCGTAGACACCTTTGAAATACATGGCGAACAATGGGCCGTAAAGTACCGACTTGCGCGTGCGAATGTGATGAATGCACTCCTTAAGCAACAAATGGCAGTTAATCAAACGCCCGCCGTTGAGGTAAAACACGACTGGCTCATCGGGGAGATGGAGAAGACACAGAACTCAGGGGAGTGCCGCTACATCATTGAGACCAAAGATCCTGCGGTTATTGCAGCTCTCGATACATTCCAAACTCTTGGAGTGTCAAAGGATAATGAATTTCTTAAGAACCCTGATTTTAAAAATCGATACGGTGCTATCAAGTGGATTACTCCAAGCGCTGAATTCAAAGAGAAGATGCAGGGTAAAAGGCCACTACCTAAAAATAGTGACGATGACGAGATAGTTCGTAGACCATATGGACGGCTTTACATAAATGGACAAGTTATGAACTACAGTTCAAAAGGAAAAACAGATGAGACGTACTGGCAAGGGCTTGATTTCATGACACTTGAACTGGATAACATCGACTATGAAATGAGTGTCGATCGTCCACCAGTTGCGTCCTATTTGCTCCCACGGTATGCGCGGGACTTGGTCAATTCGATGACTAAAGAAGATATCCTCGAACAACTTCGTCGCTCGGAGCCTATCTGGTCGCTCATGATGACCGGCGGGTGGGCACCTATTGTCGAAAGTATGGTGCTACGTTTAAAACAATATGGCGTTTCAAGTGCCAATGATTTTGCTGCACTATTCCCTGGTAAGAAATATCTTGCCGCAAATGCGGATTTTAGTAGCGAACAGCGACGTAAATTTGTTGAAGAAGATGGCTACACGTTATGTCCCGGGTTCTTCAGTGATATAGGAATGCAAGCCGTGAGTACTCTTCTCTCTGAGTCTGAGCAAATACGTAGAAACAGCAAAGCGAATACGTATGACGTTAGCAAGGCAATGGAAAAGCTTGCTGCAGAAACCGGCATACAAGTGCTCGCTCCCGCATACGAAGTAAAAACTGCTTCTCAATTTGCAGCGCTTATTAAAGAACGTCTCATACCATCGGCAGTTGCTTTCGATTTTGACGATAGCACTAACAGTATGCGCATTACATTTGCTCAGGACTGTCCTGATGCGCTCATCTTGAATCCATTGGCAAGCCCAGAAGGTTCTTCGTCTGAAACACTCATGCATGCACTTCGGGGTTGCATTCGTTCAGGGCTCGCCACACGCATTCTTAGTCTTGATACGTGCCCCATGGTATCGAATAAGGAGCTTTCCGGCATCTATAGCATCAATGAGATAAGTATCTTTAATCCTCCGCTATTTATGAAAACAAAGCGGATGGTAGGTGACAAGTCATGGACTGCAGATTTCAGTATTAATGAGACATACTATTCGACCATTAAGGCAGCGATGAATGGAGTAGAACTTCCGGAGCCGCCCGAACCTATTCGTACCTCGCCTTCGCAAACGCTCCCATCGGGTGCAAAAGCTTCTCAACGTGCTTCGGTACCTGAACAAGCTCGACCGATCGTTAGAAAAGCAGAAATGATTCCTGCACCCGAAGACATACCCGGACTTTCAGAAGCGGTCGATTCTCTTGAAAAGATTGCGGAGAAGAAAGGAAAGAAAAAGATAGGAAGCCTTATTGGACAGTACCTTTCGTTACGAGGTAAAGAAGAAGCCAAGAAAACCCTCGCCTCAGGCGCCGGCTATCTTACGGGAATCAGTTTACGAGAAATACTTGCAGGAACGTCGGAAGCTGATATAGCACCAGCCATTGATAGGCGTTCAGAAATGAGTCGTCGTCTCCAGTCCGCCATAGATCGACTTGATGAGGACGATAGAGTAGACAACTTCGAAATTGTCCTTGAGCCTTCTGAAGGTCAGCTCGCTCAACTATCTCTTCTGCGTGAATATGTGCATAGAACAACGGGGGCCGCCTTCTCAAATGACCTCTTCGTGTTCACAGGGGACGGGGCAAAGGGGGTAAATATAAGCCAGGAGGCAATAGGTGTTCATGCGGAAGTCCTTAACGTAAGCTTTGGAGAAGCACTGGAAGTCATGTTCCATGAACTTGCGCACAATGCGTACATGAACCACAGCAGCGAGTTTATGTCACAAATGATGTCACTCAGTATGCGTTCACAAGAGAATGTTATGGAGCTACTCGAAAAGAGTGAGCGACGAGAAAAACTTACGCCAGAAGAGCGTTTTGTACTTACCGTACGCAAGGAGTGGAGTGCGTTACAGACAGGTAAGAAAGTAAAACGTCGTAAATAGAGCCTTTTCTAAAGACTCTTCCCGTCGAACTTCGTGATAGTAAGCGTCTCCGGATCAACGTCATCAAGGCAGCGCACGTTAAGCGCTATCATCTCGCTTCCATCCATTCCTTTACCGCGCCCATAGCTCTGTACGCCGCAGGTAGGGCAGAAGAGGTGGCTAATGTGTTTCTTGTTGAATAGATACTCGGTAAGGTCGGACTCCTTTCCGGCAATTATGCGAAAGGCCGCGGGGGCGACGAACGTAAGAAGAAACCCTTTCTTTCCGCAGTAGGAGCAGTTACAGCTCATCGCACCATCAAGTGCAACATCCGCTTCATAGCGGAGGGCGCCGCAGTGGCAACCGCCAGTGTAGGTTTTCATGCGAGCATTCTATCATTTTATAAAAGACAAGCCCGAATGGAACACTCCACTCGGGCCTGGGTTCGACGCAATCGCCAGATCACATCTTCTTGAGTTCTTCGGTTAGCGCGCGCAGCACCTTCCGATGCTTTGGTTTACTGAGAAGTTCGAGGAGCGCGACGTCTTCAAGTGGTACCACTGCGGCCACATCTTGGCCGTAGCGGGACAAAATACGACGCTTCTTTTTCGTTCTCGACGCATCCAACGCATCGGCGAAGCCTGCACGTGCTTCCGATGTTGAATTGCGGGGAAGGGATTTAAGGAGGCCTTCCCAGCCTGGAACAGGATCAATCCTGTTTATGGTTTTTCCAGGATTTTTCTTCGCTTTATGTGCCATCTAATTACCTCCACAATGGCCTACGGAAGTATTATCGCACTAAAAATGTATAAAGTAAAGTCTTACGAAAGAAGGGAGTCTACGACCTCTTTCACGACGCCGCCGTCTGCCTGACCCTTAAGCTCTTTCATCACGGCACCGGTGAGCTGTCCTGCCTTTGATTTATCCGCACCCATTTCAGCAATCTTTGCTTTTACCACTGCTTCAATTTCTTCGCGGGGCATCTGGGCAGGCAATAGTGCCTCGATAACGGCAAGTTCAAGCTTTTCTGGCTCTGAGAGCTCTGAACGTCCTGCCGTATCAAACTGCTGTATGGAGTCTTTGCGCTGGTTTGCGGCACGCTTAAGGACTGCGAGGGCCTCATCATCTGTGAGAAACTCGTCCGGCTTACGCTTCTTCGCGACCACTTCGTTGGTCATCATAGTAACCAAGGAGCGATAGGTACGGAGCTTTACTTCGTCGCGTGCCTTCATTGCGTCCTTAATACCTGCCTTTATTGTTTCGTGTAGTGCCATATGTGGGCAAGGATAGCATAGACATTGCTATACTAAAGGTATGGACATGCGCCCCTGGCATGCGCTTCCCGCCACAGAAGCGCTCACTGCATTTAATATAAGTGTCGAGAAAGGTCTCGATGCTGAAGAAGCGGCACGCCGACTAAGTACCGGCGCGAATACCATTCGTGCCGGAGCAAGCGATACGCTTCTGAAACAGTTCTGGCGCCAGATAAAAAGCCCGATAGCCATTGTGCTCTTGCTGGCAGCACTCGCTACGGTGCTTATCGCGCATTACGCCGATGCGTTCATCATCACGCTTGCGCTCATGGTGAATGTCGCCATTGGTATCTTCCAGGAAGGCAAGGCGGGAGATGCCTTCAAAGCGCTTGCTAAAGAAGAGGCGCCCCGAGCCCAAGTCATCCGTAATGGCCTGAAGCGTGAAATCCCTGCGTCTGAAGCGGTACCGGGAGACATTGTGGTGCTCACCGCAGGCGCCAAAGCACCCGCTGACATACGTCTCATAGAGACGCACGGCCTCTCCATGAACGAGGCAGCGCTCTCCGGAGAGTGGCTCCCGTCAGAAAAGAATAGTGACGCTGTGGGGATGGATGCTCCTCTCGTTGAGCGCACCGGTATGGCGTACGCGGGAACGCTTGTGGTGACGGGCGCTGCTACCGGCATCATCGTTGCAACGGGGAACGATACCGAGCTCGGGAAGATCGCAAGCGAACTCGGGAATCGCCAGGGAGAGACGCCGCTTCAAAAAGATATTAAAGGTATTGCGCGCCTGCTTCTCATTATCGTGGCACTGGTGATTGCGCTCGTGGTCGTGCTCGCGCTCACTCACGGCATAACGTTTGGGGAGACATTACTCATTGCTATCGCCATTGCCGTCGCTGCTATTCCGGAAGGCCTTCCGGCAGCAGTTACGGTGGTGCTTGCGTTAGGAATGGAGCGTATTTTAAAGCAGGGAGGTCTTGTAAAGAGCTTACTTGCGGCAGAAACCCTTGGTGCAACGAGTATCATTCTGACCGACAAAACGGGAACCCTGACCGAAGGACGCATGAAAGCGGCGGGCTTCGTGACGCTTTCGGGCACTACGGAAGAAGCAGACGGAGAAAACGCACGCTTGATGCTCCGCGCTGCCGTGCTCGCGTCTGATGGCTACATAGAAGAAGTAGATGAGTCGACGACCCCGGGCGACGAGATCATCGCACGCGGGCGTCCCATGGAGCAGGCGATACTGCTCGCTGGACTTGAAGCAGGGTTCTCTGAGCGGGCGCTTCGCACTGAATTCCCGCGGGTTGATGAGCTTCACTTCACTTCTGCCCGCAGGTTCGGCGGCATGCTCGTTGCAGAACATGGTAAGCATGTGACGTACCTCACCGGAGTCCCTGAACTCTTCCTTGATCACGCGCGCCGTTCGCTCGGCGCACGCGGTGGTGAACGTGCGTTTACAAAAGAAAACGCTGCGTACTTTGAAGAAGCACTCTTGCGTGCTGCGTGTGAAGGGA
>DAORIN010000034.1:0-5560 GCA_035438545.1 Minisyncoccota bacterium
CACGTCGCGCACTGCCGCACGGGCGAGCATGGTGCCGAAGGTGCCTATCTGCGCCACGCGGTCTTCTCCATACTTTTCCTTAGCGTACGCAATCATCTCGTCGCGTCGATTATCGGCATAGTCCATGTCGATATCGGGCGCTGAGGGACGCTCCGGGTTTAGGAAGCGTTCGAAGGGAAGTTTGTACTCAAGTGGGTTCACGTTCGTGATACCGATGAGGTAGGTGACTAAGGAGCCGCCCACGGAACCACGAATAGTCGTGAGGATGTTGTTCTTATGCGCAAAGTTCAGAAGGTCAGACACCACCATAAAGTAGGTAGCGAATCCTTTTTGATGAATGACACTGAGCTCGTACTCAATGCGTGTGGTCACTTCTTCAGTCTCTTCAAGCCCCCGTGCCGTGATACCGGCATAGGTCTTGGCACGAAGTTCTTCGTCGTGATCCTTGTACCCTTCGGAAACCGGAAGCGCAGGGAAGACCCACTTTCCTAAATCAAAGGTAATGGAGCAGCGTTCAGCAATACGGCTACTCTCTTCAATTTCTTCAGAAGAGAAGTGCTTACGCATCCACGCCTCTGAAACAAATGAGAAATCTTCTTCTTCGTTCCTGCCTTCGCCCCCCTGGCCAATGCGGCGGAGCACTGCGGTGGCTTCGCTGTCGTCCGGCGAGAGGTAGTAGACGTCGTGCTGCGCCACTAACGGTGCGCCGCTTGCTTTGGAGAGTGCGCGTACTTCTTCCATACGTTTCTCGTGACCGGCGACTTTTGGGTGATGCGTTATCTCTAAGTACACATTCTCTTTACCGAAAATATTCTGATACTCCTCAATGACCGCCCGGGCGCCATCAGTGTCACCTGCAGCTATTGCTTGCGAGGAAGCGCCCGCAAAGGAGGGAACGAGCGCGATGATGCCTGCGGCGTGCTGCTTTAAAAGTTCCCGGTCCATACGAGGACGCTCAAGCATGCCTTCGGTAAACGATGCAGTGACAAGTTTCAACAGATTCTCATAGCCTGTCATGTTCTCAGCGAGCAGTACGAGGCGTGAGTGCTTTTCTCCGGTGTCACGACTGTGGCGCGAGCCGGGGGCAATATAGGCGTCGACGCCGACAATAGGCTTCACGCCTTTCTTGGTTGCGTACTTATAGAAGTCGATAGTGCCGTGGAGGTTCCCAGCGTCCGTTAAGGCAATGGCGGTCATGCCTTCTTTCTTTGCCTTGTCCACGAGCTCATCTACCTTCGGCAGCGCCTGGAGAAAGGAGTAGTGGCTATGCGTATGGAGATGGACGTAGGTTCCTGCCATATAGGGTTAGTATACTTTCCACATGACTTTCGTGCTTGGCGTGGATGAAGCAGGACGCGGCCCCTTAGCAGGGCCCGTTGCTGTTGGCGTCGTCTTGGCTCCCGAGGGGTTTGATTTCCTTACGGCGTTCCCGGGCCTCAACGACTCCAAGAAACTCTCCGAAAAGAAGCGTGAAGCGCTCTTTACCAAACTTGTGGAGTGCTCAGCTGCAGGCGAGCTTCAGGTAGCGGTGGTGTTGAAAAGCGCAAAAGAAATTGATGGCAGAGGTATCGCGGTCGTCATACGAAATGCTGTCGCTGAAGCGGTACAGAAATTGTTACCCGACCCTACAAAAGGGAAGGTGTGGCTCGATGGTTCTTTGAAGGCGCCCGATGGATACGTTCAAGAAACGGTCATCGGGGGAGACGGACTTGTTCCCGCCATCATGCTCGCCTCTATTGCCGCAAAGGTTTCGAGAGACCGTCACATGGTGCGGTTAGCGACCAAATACCCAGGATACGATTTTGAAAAGCATAAAGGGTACGGGACGGCGTCGCATATAAAGGTCATTCGTGAGATAGGGCTCTCTGATCTTCATAGGAAGAGTTTCTGTAAGAACTTTGCATAAGAGTGGGTGAGGAGTAGAGTGCGCTAGTTCGAAACGGGGAAGCATCATGCGAAAAAAAGGCTTACCCAAAAAGGAACGGCTGGCACGCCTCGAGCTTGCCGAGAACGCCTTCCTTACGTGTGCTACCTGTCCGTACGCAGGCCGGCTGGTTATTCCTAAAAAGGTGCCCATCCTCACCGTACGGTGCAAGAAAAGTAAGGCATTAGTGCCTTTTAAGGAGGCAAATGCCTGCCTCGTCCGTCCCCCGCGTGGGGAGCACCCGGATGAGGAATAGAGTGCCGCTTGGACCCATTGGGGACCCGGGCGGCATTTCTTTTTATAAGCCCCTATGGTAAGGTAGCCCTCATGTCAGTTCGAATGCGCCATACCTCGGGTCACACCCGCAACCGCCGAAGCCACCACGCTTTGAAGAATAAGGTTATCGTCACCGATAAGGAGTCGGGTGCTCTCCGCCTCCCACACCGCCTTGATGAGACCACCGGCATGTACCGCGGTAAGCAGATTGTTGCCAAGAAGGAAGTTAAGGAGAAGGCAAAGGATCATAAGAAGCGCGTTGAGGCGCATAAGCATGACGATGTTGCCGGCGACAAGCAGCCAGTACACGTTGAAGCAAAAGAGGCAGTAAAGAAGGAAGGGGTCCTTGGTCGCATGACCAAAGGCAAGGCAAAGGCCCGCTCCGGATTCGGCGGCGGCGCATAAGCCACCCCTCGTTCTCGTGAAAAACCCGCGACCTCTGTCGCGGGTTTTTCTTTGTTATGCACAGGAAGGGGATAAGAGAGCGCCACCCATTTGTTACGCTAGTTAGTAGATATGGCTAATCGGCATCTTGCCCGCTCCGTCGTGCTCCAAACCCTCTTCGAGTGGGATACGGCAAAGACGCCGTCTGATCAAGTGACGGGCGTGTTGGAACGTAACGCTGCCGAGTTCGGAGGAAGTGATACTGACAAACCGTTCATGGAACAACTCCTTCAAGGAGTGGTGGCTAAGTGCCCAGATCTCGATCTCATTATTGTTAAAGCAGCGCCCGACTGGCCGCTTGAACGCATCGCGCCCATTGACCGCAATATTCTGCGCATCGGCCTCTACGAACTCCTCTTCTCTGATCGTACTCAGGTGCCGCCAAAGGTAGCAATAAATGAAGCGATAGAACTTGCGAAGATTTTCGGTGGTGACTCTTCTGGTCGCTTTATAAACGGGGTACTCGGTGCCGTGTATAAGGAAATGGGTGAGCCCGGCAAAGACGAGCAAGGAAAGAAGCCAGTGGTACGGAAGAAGTACGAAGATATTCCCGTTCAGCAGTTGGGAGGTGCCGTCGTCTACGCGTACCACGAAGGTCAGTACTATCTCGCACTCGTGCACGATGTGTTTGGGCACTGGACTCTCTCCAAAGGAAAGATTGGTGACCGCGAAGATATAAAGAACGAGACGGTAGAGGAGGGTACTAAGCGCGAAGTAAAAGAGGAGATTGGACTTGATGTGGTTATCGAAGAAAAGATCGGTGAGAACGAGTACGTTGCCTCGCACCCGGAATACGGCAAGTACAGAAAACACGTCACCTACTTCCTCGCCCGCTCACCCTATGACGCCCTTCACCTTAAGAAGAGCGGGGGACTCGATGACGCGAAGTGGTTCCGCCTCCCGGACATCCTCGGTCTCAATTTCTATGACGATATGCTCCCTATTGTGACCGCTGCCGTGCAGAAGCTTCTGGATAAATCCTCCCAGTAGCCTTTTTACCTCTACTAGGGTACTTTCCCCTCATGGACTTTCTCGAGAACGCCCAAAAACTAGGACTTTCCTTCAAGAACCTCGACCTCTTCGAGGAGGCGTTTACGCATCGCTCATACCTGAACGAACATAAGAGTGCAAAGGCGCATAACGAGCGGTTGGAGTTCTTAGGTGACGCAGTACTCGAGCTTTCTGCCACGCACTTCCTTTTTCACAAATATCCTGACAAGTCAGAAGGCGATCTCACGGCATACCGCGCCGCACTCGTGAATACCTACTCACTTGCTGAAGTTGCCGAAGCGCTTGGGGTGAATGACATGCTCCTTCTTTCAAAAGGTGAGAAGCGAGATATGGGACGCGCGCGTCAGATCATTCTTGCCAATGCGTTCGAGGCCCTTGTTGGTGCGCTCTATCTTGACCAAGGCTATGAGGCGGCAGATGCGTTTCTTACTAAGCACCTCTACCCAAAGCTTGAAAGCATTATTGCAAACCGTTCCTACCAGGATGCGAAGAGTCGTTTCCAGGAAGTAGCGCAGGACAAGAAGGGAATTACGCCGTCCTACAAAACCATACGCGAAGACGGGCCTGACCATGACCGTGAATTTACGGTAGGCGTTTTCATAGGAGAGAAAGAAATTGCACGCGGCCTAGGGAAGTCAAAACAAGAAGCAGAGCAGAAAGCGGCACAGGCGGGGCTGGACAAAACAGGCTGGTAACCGGTAAATACGTACAGTGAGTCCTGATTAGCAGGATTCACGTGAGGGAGGGTGCCATGTTCCATCGGCTCTCTAGCTATTTCAACAACCTTGGTGACGACATCGTTCACGGTATCGGATGCGTCTACGTATGCATCGTTATAGCCGGATGTGTCGCTATCGCGCTCGTATGCAATGTGCCTTTTCAGATGGCTACGCTCGTTCGAAACCGTTCGTAACGGTTCGATCAAGTACTGAACTGAAAAGCATGAACGCCGCTTCCGTGGGAAGCGGCGTTTCTGATATGAATCCTGTAGTATTGAGGCATGCCACGCACCCCTGGAGAACAGCGACCGCCGGTATCTGCCGAATCAGCTGAATCGCTCATCGCTTCCCGTGCCCTCACGTTCGCGCTCGCTTCCATTAAGGAACGTTTTGAGACAGGTCCCGAGGAAGACCGACTCACCTTTCATAATCAGGAACATACTGAAGGGGTGGTTCGTCGCGCTGAAGCGATAGCCAAGGCTATGCACCTTCCGGTGCGCGAACAGCTCCTCACCAAGATTGCGGCTGCCTTTCATGATGTGGTGCAAAAGTGGGAGCCCGACGCGAAAGAGAGTGGTGCGGTGATGCGTAAACGTATGGTTCGGGTAAACGAACAGGAAAGTGCTGACGAAGCGGTGGCATGGATGCGTGCCTCAGGTGAATCATTTACCCAAGAAGAAGAGGCACTCGTGCGCGCTGCAATTACCGCCACCGTTCCTACCTGGGACCCGGAAAACGGGACGGTAAAGCAAACAGATCTAGAATCTGACGTGCATCCCATTACGCGCGCTGTGGCGCTCGCTGACCTTGGGGCAGCCGGCATGGAGACGGCAGTATCTAACAAAGAAGGCATCGCTCTTTTTGCCGAAGAGAACATTGATTTCACAAATGCAGTACGGGACTCCAAAGGCGATGTAACTCGTATACCAGAAGCTGATCAGGAACAGTACCAGCGTCGCTGCGTACGATACCTCCAGCAACAAGTCACCTTCATAGAGGGGCGTCAGAAGCGGCTCGAGGTTGAACTTGAGGGTCTTGCGGAGCCGGCACGCAGTAACGTCGCGGCACTCTTTTCTGCCTTCGAAGCATCTCTGGAGCAAGCGAAAGTGGACGCGCAGACCTTCGACATTCTCCCGTTTGAGGCTATTGCACGCCGACTCGTCCCGGATGCGTTTGCGGAGTAGGG
>DAORIN010000035.1:0-5500 GCA_035438545.1 Minisyncoccota bacterium
CCCTTACCCTCCTGGAACTCCTTTGCGTTTATCCAATCAATCTTTGGCTTAGCACCAATCTTGGCACCGGAGAACTTAAGACCTTCAATAACGGAAAGATACGCGTCAGAAAGAATGTAGTCGCCCGTATCAAAATACTTGCCCACGATACCAATCTTCACCTCAGGCTCAGTGATGCGAAGTCCATCGACAAACTTCTGCCAGTCCTTAAGATCAGGCTTCTTCTTTTCTGAGAGGCCAAGCGTGTCTAGGAGATGATCGCCGAATTCGTCTTTCTCAAAGTTAAGTGGTACCTCGTATATCGACGCTACGTCAGGAGCGGAGATGACGCGCTCCGGGAGAAGGTTGCAGGAAGTCGCAAGCTTTTCTTTACGCTTCTCATCGATGGCTGCCGTAGAGCGCGCGATGATGAAGTCAGGCTGGACGCCATAGGAATTCAATTCGCGTATCGCGCTCTGCGTGGGCTTCGTCTTCATCTCGCCCAAGGTGCCCGGGACTGGGAGATAGGAGACCATCACGAAGATGACGTCGTTCGGACGCTTCATTTTCATAACGCGCGCCGCATCAATGAAAAGCGCGTTCTGGAAGTCCCCTACCGTGCCTCCTATCTCAATCACTGAAATCTTTGAGCCGTTATGTTCTGCAGCCGACTCGATGCGACGAAGAATTTCATCGCGTACGTGCGGGATGGCTTCAACGCACTTACCACCGTACTTGAGTGCGCGCTCGTTATCGATGACGGTGCGGTACACCATGCCGGAGGTCATGTAGTCATCGTTATCAAGATCGCGATCAAGGAAGCGCTCGTAGTTACCCATGTCCTGATCGGTCTCAAGCCCAGAACGCAGTACGAATACTTCGCCGTGCTCGGTGGGGTTCATCGTGCCCGCGTCCACGTTCAAGTACGGATCAATCTTCACCAGGTTCACCGGATACCCGCGCTGCTTGAGGAGAAGGCCAATAGAAGAAACGGCGATGCCCTTTCCGACGCCGCTCATTACTCCGCCTATGACGAATATGTATTTGTGTCCGTCGGAAGCCATACTTACATTCGTAGATACTTACGCACTGCAAACCAGCTGGCAAGGCCACCGAGGAGGAACCCAGAGCCGACGAGAATACCGAAGAAGAGCGCAAAGTGCTCCACATAATAGGTAAAGAGGTTGAACCCGCCGAGCCAGCCAGCAAGCGCCCCACCCACGTACCAGGACACGGGATATAGGAGTACCAGCACAATGATGGCTGCGAGGATGCCTGCTATAACGCCCGCTACGATAAATGGTCCGCGGATATAGCCGTTAGAGGCTCCCATGAGACGCATGACGGCGATCTCATCGCGTGCGGTGTAGATAGCAAGGCGCACCGTAGCAAACGCAATCACGGCTGAAGCGAGCGCAAACAGGATGACGATAGCCGCCCCTGCCTGTTCTGTCGCGTGTATTGCACCGGTGAGGCGATCAATCACTATCTTGTTCTGGAAGTAGTTCACACGATCAATAAGGGAGGAGCCAGCAGCGTCAGTAGGGGCATGCTCTGAGACATAGTTCACGATGCTTTCGTACTCACCCGGATCCGTTGCCTTTATGGAAAGAGAAGCGCCGAGCGGGTTGTCTCCCAGCTCTTCGAGCGCCTGGAGGGTGAGCTCATCGGTGGAGTGTCGCGCTTTGAATGCAATGAGTGCTTCGTCGCGGGTGGTGTAGGAAACGCGCTCTATCTGGGGAAGTTCCGCGAGTTCGTTCTGGAAAGCAATGATGTCCCCTTCTGCGGCGGTAGTCACAAAGTAGACGTTCACATCCACCTTGTCCTTAATTGACTCAAGCGTGTGCCCGAGGACAGCAGAAAGGAAAATGAGTAGACCAATGATAGCGAGCGTCACCGTCATGATGAGCACGGTAGCAAACGTCACTGAGCCACTACGCGCAAAGTTCTTCGCGCCATTCACAAACACACGTCGTATCATCATGGTACTCATATCAGAGAATGTAATGGCCGTGCGGGTCGTCGCGCACCACGCGTCCTTTGTCCATGGTGATGACGCGCTTATTCATCGCATCCACCACTCCTTTATTGTGCGTGGTGATGATAACGGTAGTACCGAGTTCGTTAATCTTTTTGAGAATCTCGATGACGTCATAGGTGTTCACCGGATCAAGGTTCCCGGTAGGTTCGTCAGCGACAATAACGTCGGGCTGATTGATGATGGCGCGACCAATAGCAACGCGCTGCTGCTCGCCGCCCGAGAGCTGGTGCGGGAAGTGATTCGCTTTATCCCCAAGATCAACGAGGTCGAGGATGTACGGGACATCAGACTCAATCTCATCGTCCCGGCGCCCTACCGCTTCCATAGCAAACGCGATGTTTTCGTACGCCGTCTTAGTCGGGATTAGGCGGAAGTCCTGGAACACCGTACCAATCTTGCGGCGGTAGTGGTGGAGCGCATTTTTTGGGAGGTCGTGAATGTCCACATCTTCAAAAAAGACGCTTCCGGTAGACGGACGCTCTTCCGCAAGCAGCATTTTAAGGAGTGTGGTCTTACCTGCGCCCGAGTGACCGACGATAGAAATGAATTCTTTAGGAGAAACCGACAGAGTGACTTCTTCAAGAGCGGGAGTCCCGTCTCGATACTGTTTCGTCACTTTGTCGAAATAAATCATGACCGGAGCATTATACCCCAGGTGCGTGCGCAGCGTCTATGAAATCATCGAGTTCACCACTTAATACCGCGTCCGGGTTCCCGGACTCGTGTCCTGAATCGTGATCTTTCACCATCTTGTACGGATGCAGGACATAGGAGCGCATCTGACTGCCCCACTCGTTCTTAACCGTGCCTGCGATAGAGCGGCCTTCTGCCTCCGCAAGGCGCTGTTCCTCTTGAAACTTATACAGTTTCGCCTTCACGAGTTCCATCGCTTTCTCACGGTTCGCCTGCTGGCTACGCTCGCTTGAGACGTGGGCACTTATCCCCGTTGGAGTGTGCACGATGCGTACTGCGGTCTCCCGCTTATTCACGTTCTGGCCGCCCGCCCCACCGGCGCGCGCAAACGTAATATCAAGATCCTCTGTATTCAAATCCACCTTTAAGGTAGCGGCGAGCTTAGGCAGCACTTCAACGAGCGCGAAACTGGTTTGCCGTTTGTCCTGCGCGTTAAACGGAGAAATTCGTACGAGGCGGTGGACGCCAGACTCGGTGCGAAGTCTTCCGTACGCGCCGCGCCCGCTTATCTCAAGCAATACGCTTCGGTATCCTCCGTGATTGTTTTCGGTAGCATCTAACTCACGCGCACCCCACCCCTTCTTGGCAGCACACCCCTCATACATACGACGCAGCATGCCGGCGAAATCTTCGGCGTCGTCTCCTCCGGCGCCTGCGAGTATGGCAATAGTCGCGTCACCCGCATCAAGCGGATCACCGGACCCTCCTTCCTTGAGTGCCTGATATTCGCGCACAATAGCCTGCGCAGCATCTTTGTCTGCCCAAAAGTCTGCAGAAGACATTGCCGCTTCTAGTTCCTGGAGGCGCGGATTGTCTTCGGTCATAACAACGAGTATAGCAAAAACCGCCGAAGCGGTTTTTCCTTGGAGCCACCTCCCGGGATTGAACCGGGGACCTCTTCGTTACGAGTGAAGTGCTCTACCAACTGAGCTAAGGTGGCGATTAGAGGGAAGATATCACGTTTTTTGATAATTAAAAACTATAGCGCGCGCATCTGCTGCGCGTTTACTTTTAGGTCGATTTGCTCGACCTTTTCCTCTATTTAAATTTCCGAACGTTGGCGTTAAAGCGTCACAGTTAGGGCACAAAAGTCTGAGATTATCTTCCTGGTTATTTTGCCATCTTCCGTCGATATGGTCTGCGATTAGCGGCACTATGCCAGTCTGAGGGTTCACTTCTGACCATTCACATAGGCAACACTTGTTTGAGAATTTTTGTCTTAAGTAACTTTTGATCGGATCTTTCACTACCCCCATAGTGCTCAGTCCTACCTCTTTACCCTCTTTCCATTTTTGTATGAAAACAACATATTGATACTCACCCTGACATTTATTACTACAGTATTTATACATGGGTCTCTTTGGCTCTTTACCACACGCAAGACAAGGAGTTCTCCGCTTCTTTGGATTCATTCACTACATTATAGAAAATCCCCTTTCGGGGATTTCCACTCAACTTACACAATTTGGAGCCGATGGTCGGGATTGAACCGACGACCCCCACCTTCGCTTACACCACTCCTTCGTGCATACCTGGAGCGGGCTAGACTGTATCTTTATCCGCTTGGGATACCCTTGTCAGTCGTTCGGGCGATTACTCGCCACGGTCTTGCCTTGTATGAGGTATTAACCGTTATTCGGGATTCACCAGAAGATTACTCTTCAAGTGGGCAGGGTCTTGCGACCTACCATGGTGGTGCTCTACCAACTGAGCTACATCGGCTTTTTGTTCTATACGAACACTGCCGATAGTACGTTATTTATGCCATTCTTTCAATTTCCCTTCCCGATACCGGGTAAAGGGTATACCCTTCTTAGATGTGCGGCATCATCGGATACGTCGGACCGAAAAACGCCACTCCTATTCTTATCGAGGGGCTCAAAGCTCTTGAGTACCGCGGCTACGACTCTGCGGGAATTTTTGTCGCTGGCGCAGGCGCAATAAAGCGTTCGGGAAGTGTGAGTGCGCTCGCTGATGCCATTCCTCAGGAATTTGTTGGACACGCTGGTATCGGCCACACTCGCTGGGCAACCCATGGTGCTCCTACGGAAACGAACGCGCACCCGCACAGCGATCCTTCGGGAACCGTCTATATCATCCACAACGGCATCATTGAAAACTATGCGGATATTAAAGCGATGCTCGTGAAAGACGGCGTAGTGTTCAAGTCAGAAACCGATACGGAAGTGCTTGCGGCATTAATTGGAAAGAAATATGCGCCCGGCGTACCGCTTGAGATTGCGGTCTCTGAAGCCTTAAAAGAAGTGCGCGGCACCTATGGGCTTGCGGTAGCGTCTACGCGCGAACCCGCAAAGCTCGTGGCAGCACGACTCTCAAGTCCTGTGATGCTCGGTATCGGTAAAGACGAGTACTACATCGCTTCAGACGCAAGCGCCATCTTAAAGCACACTCGTGATGTTATTTATCTTGATGATGGAGAGGTAGCAACGCTTACGCCAGACGGGTACGAAGTCATGACCCTTACCCGGACGCCGCGCGAGAAAGCAGTAGAGACGTTGGAGTGGGATGTAGAGGCTGCGCAGAAAAAAGGATACGACCATTTCATGCTGAAAGAGATGATGGAAATTCCGGAGACCATCGAGAACACGCTTCGTGGCCGGTTACTCCTTGAAGAGGGTGACGCAAAGCTCGGCGGACTGCGAGATGTGTTGCCACGACTCCGTGCTGCAAAGCACATCACCATTACCGCCTGCGGGAGTGCGTTCTATGCTGGGAAGGTCGGTGAACTTCTCATTGAAGAGTTCGCCGGTATTCCGGTAGAGGTGG
>DAORIN010000036.1:0-5460 GCA_035438545.1 Minisyncoccota bacterium
CGTCAGGCGGGTTTACGGTCAAAGATGACGCCATTTTTTATTTAGAAGAACGTCTCTGTGCTTCGTATGCTGCACTCCCCAAAGCTGACGATGCTATTGATGCGATGGCGGACGCTGAGCTTTCAGCGTTTGATGCAACGGATGCACTTCTCTCACGTATGGCACGCCTTGCTCCGTTCGGGATGGGGAACAGCAAACCCATATTTGCGTTTCGGGGGGTCTCGCTCTCTCGGGTCTCGTGGTTCGGGAAGTCAGAAGAACATCTACGACTCCACCTCACCACCGATGGCTTCGATTCCCTGGAAGGTATCGCGTTCTATGCGAAGCGGGAGTTGGGGAGTGGGGTAAAGGGGCTTGAAGCTGGGGGTCAGGTAAATATTCTGGCGTCCTTGGAGCGTGATCAGTTTACGAAAGGGCGCCCGGTGCGGTTACGGCTCGTCTCGGTTTCGTAGGTTCGAATCCTGGTCCGCCAACAGTCATTTTATAGGCTAGACTATATAGGCATATGAAAATCTCCCTCAACGCCTTGAAATGGGTTGATGCATTTCTCGGTTGTATCCTTCTGCTCGAACTCGTCACAGTAATAGTTGTAGCGATGTTCGGCCTTGATGATGAATGGCCGCTTTCTGAGCTATGGAACTATAGAATCTTCCTCAGCACCGCTGGTTTATATCTTGTCTCTAGAATCGCATATACCTCTCGTTTAAAGGATAATCCTGACGTGAAAGCAGGGCAGGGAGGAGGAAATAAAGTACTTGTATATGGGATTGGTATCGTACTACTCCTCATAATTCTATGGATTCTTAAGATTGCTATAGGTATTGGAGGGGCTACAAGCTTCTAAAAAAGTTCCATAATCGTCCCAGACAGCCAAAGTTTAGTTAGATTCGGAATCGAATCTTGACAATATGACCAAAATATAGGATACTCTTTTAGTACTTACTTCTATCAGCTAGAAGAGGAGAACGGCCCATGTTCTGGAACCAATTGGCTCGCGAGCTGAATCCCGAGGTCGCTAAGCATCTGCTCTTCGTGGGCAGTGCTTCAACCATCGGGTGTGCTCTCGGCGCCTTCCTCCAGTTCTGTGTCCTGCCGGCACTTGGTTACTCGGGGTAACCCTAGCCAATGCCCTCAATCAAGGAGGCCTGCTTTCGAGCAGGCCTCTGCTGTATTTAAAAGTTCAATAATCGTCCCAGCCAATAGATGCTGGGCTCTATAAGACTCTCAGCTATACTAGGGCGACATGCTCTATACCCTTTATGCCGATGGTGGCGCACGCGGAAACCCGGGACCCGCAGGCGCAGGTGCCGTCGTCTTCGACTCGATAGGTAAGCGCGTCGTCGAAGTGTCTGACTATCTTGGCGTTGCTACCAATAACATTGCTGAATACGAAGCGATTATTCGTGGGCTGAAAGCGCTTCAAGCGGAATTCCCTGAAGGGCACTTTAAGACTAACGAAGTACTTATTCGCATGGACTCCAAGCTCGTTATCGAGCAGATGAAAGGGAACTATAAGGTGAAGCACCCAAACCTGGTGCCGCGCTGTCTTGAGGCAAAGAATGTTATTGCGCGCGGATTCTCTAAGGTCTCTTTTGAGCATGTGCCGCGCGAGAAGAATAAGGACGCGGACGAGCTTGCGAATCGGGCGATGGACAAGGGGCGCTAGATCATGCTCTCCCGACTCCTCATTACGGGGCTGATCGGACTAGCACTTGGCATTGCGGCAGCGTCTCTTTTTACGGTTCCCTTCGCCGCAGTCGCGTTCGTTCTACTTATCGGCGGTACGTTTCTAGCGTTATGGAATGTTAAGAAAGAAGCAGTACTTCTTATAGTGAGTATCTTTTTCCTCACTGCTGCTTGTGGCATGGCTCGGGTGCTGGTAGTACCGTCGGAACTTCCGGTAACTTATGCGCCGCTCATCGGACAGACTATTGAAATTGAAGGCGTCGTCGTCGCTGATCCCGATATCCGTGAGACCACGCAGCGTCTCACCATTGAAGTGAAAGAAGATGGCGTGCGAATACTGGCAGTAGTGCCGACGTATCCGAGAGCATCCTATGGTGACACGATACGCGTTACGGGCATGCTCGAGACTCCAGAGCCGTTTGATACAACCGGCGGGCGGGTATTCCGCTACGACAAATTCCTTGCCAAAGACGGCATTTTCATAACGATGCAGAGTAGGGAGGTAACGATTGTTACGCCAAGAAATGGGATAGGGGAAAGAATACGTGGTGCACTTTCAGATGCTAAGGTTGCCGGTCTTGCAGCGCTTGCAGCCGCACTTCCTGAGCCCCACGCCTCACTTGCTGGCGGGCTCATCTTAGGTGGCAAGCAAGGATTAGGAGAGACGCTCCTCAATGATTTCATTACTACGGGACTCGTCCATATCGTTGTCCTATCTGGATACAACGTGATGATAGTGGCTGATGCGGTTTTCCGCGTCTTTGGATTCTTGTCGCAAAAGTCGGCAGCGATTGCTGCCGGAGTGACCATACTCTCGTTCGTGCTTGCGGCGGGTGCCGGTGCTGCGTCAGTACGCGCCGGCATTATGGCTACGATAGCGCTCTATGGTCGCGCGACGGGACGCACGTATCACGCAGTTCGGGCGCTTATCGTTGCGGGTGTGCTCATGGTGCTCTGGAACCCTCTTACGCTTATGTTTGATCCCGGCTTTCAGCTTTCCTTTATTGCTACCCTTGGACTTATTTATGGCGCCCCTATTACTGAGCGGTGGTTCTCATTTGTGAAAATAGCCATGCTGAAAGAAATAATTGCCTCAACCGTAGCGGCACAGATAGCGGTGCTTCCGCTTCTGTTGTATCAGAATGGACTCCTCTCGCTTATCGCGCTTCCCGCTAACGTTATGGTGTTACCGCTTGTGCCGTTTGCGATGCTTGCATCGGCGATAGCAGGGGCCGCTGGATTTCTTATTCCTGCAGCAGCACCCGTATTCGCGTTTCCCGCGTACCTATTACTCTCGTATATAACGGGAGTCGTAGAGATAGCCGCGCATCTTCCGTATGCTGCGGTCACTCTCCCGGCGTTTCCGTTCTGGGTAGTCGTCGTCTCGTACGCTCTTCTCGGGTGGGGAACGGTGCGTGCTACACGACCTGCTCTAGAAAACGCTTCTCAACAACGTCCCAGTTAAGGTTTTCAAGGAATGCGTCGACGTACTTCTTTTTGTCAGCAGGGACATAGTCGACCATGAAGGCGTGCTCCCACATGTCGATAGCGAGAATGATAGGGAGGCCTGCAAGCTGCCCAAGCTCATGATCAGAAACCCACACGGTGTGGAGGACGCGCTCCGCAAAGTCGTAATACACCACCGTCCAGCCGATGCCGCGAGTGCCGGCAACTTCTTTTACATGTGCGATGAACTTGTCCCAGTCACCGTACTTGTCTTCTACCAGATCCCGTAAGGGAGAGGTCTTTCCTGCTTCTTTCGCACCCCCTTCAAGCTGTTCGAAGTAGTACTCATGCATGCGCATGCCATCGAACTCAAATCCCATGCGGCGGCGGAGCTCATTGATGACAAACGCGTTCTTCTCAGCGTCAGCAGTACGGAGTTCCTTGATGGTGTCGAGGATGAGGTTTGTGTGCTTTACGTAGCCTTCGTAGAGGGCGAGATGCACTTCAAGCTGTTTCTGAGAAAGGCCCTTAAGTTCAGGAATAGCGAATTTACGTGCGGTGTAGGTCATGGTGTCAGGATTACTTATGGTCTGCAGTATATCCCGTTCTGCGGTGATATGCTGATGAATACCTACCGTGCCTTCCCGACGTCGCATTGCGCTCCTAGTCGTACTCCTCGTGCTTGTGGCACTTACCGCTGCCGTATGGTGGGCCGTGCTTGAAGAACGGCCTGCCTATCTCACCGTATCGTTTCTTGATGTAGGGCAGGGCGACGCCATCCTCATAGAGGGACCCACCGGCATTCAGATGCTTATCGATGGCGGGCGAGACCGTGCAGTACTCCGGGAACTCCCCAAGCGTATGGGACCCCTTGATCGTTCCATCGACATAGTCGTCGAGACTCACCCTGACGCAGATCATATCGGCGGACTGCCGAGCGTGTTTGAGCGGTATGCAGTAGGGAAGTTTATGGGTCCTGGGATTGGGAATGCGACGAACATCACGGACGCACTTATTAGTGCTATTGATACGGAGCCCTCACTCGAGCAGGTACTCGCGCGCCGCGGCATGCGTATAGATTTGGGCGGAGGTGCGTACGCCGATATTTTGTATCCTGACCGCGATGTATCGATGCTTGAGAGTAACGAGGGCTCCATTGTGATGCGGGTCGTGTATGGCGATACCTCATTTCTCCTCGGGGGCGACGCGCCTTCCATAGTAGAAGACGCCATTGCGCTTACGTATGGCACTGCTATCCAAAGTGACGTCCTTAAAGCAGGGCATCACGGTTCTCGGTATTCAACGGATGACTACTGGCTTTCCATTATCGATCCAACCGTAGTGATTATTTCTGCAGGAGCCGGTAACTCGTACGGGCATCCACATGCGGAGGTACTGGAGCGGGTACAAAAGAGTGGTGCTTCTCTTCTCTCTACCATCGATGAAGGGATGATTGTCTTAGAGAGCGACGGCACTGACGTTATACAAAAGTAAAAGGGGACAGACCGTAGTCTGCCCCTTTTCCTTAGTCAAAGAAGTTTCGTTTCAGAGGAGGTGTGTTTCCTCCGAAACGAGCATGGAATACACGGTCGTTGTCGATGATGACCACTCCGGGTTCGTTCCACTCCTCAATAAGTAATGAGTTTTTCGTTCTGGCGACGATTCTCTGCATAAGCTCGTCGGCGTGAGCAGGGCCACGCATGAGGTAGCCATAGATGCCAAGACGTGCGGCAAGCTCTAATGCAGCGCTTGGACGCTTTCCGGCAACAACGGCAACCGCCTCTTCGTAGCCGTCTTCATGATCGAAGCAACGATCGTATTGCGCTTCGGTAATGCAGAACCGAGGGTCGTATTCCCGGTTCTTACCAATAGCACTGCGTCGTTCCGGGTCACTAAAGTACGCTTCTTCAATGGCGAGGATGCGTGCTGCAGTGTTCGGAAGGGTGACGACGGTTACTGATTCGCGCGGTCCTTCTGAAAGGTTTGAGAGCGCGAGGAATCGTGCCTTCATATCTTTACCCAGATGGTCCTGGTGGGGGAGAAGCGAGTAGTTGCCGCTCGTCTTGCCACCATAGTCAGGGATGCGTTTCGCAATTTCGAGCGAATTAATCCTGACGACGTGCGCACCCTCTTCGTCAAAGAGTGTGCGGACATCGCTCGGCAGCATCAGTACTTTGTAGTCTTCTCGTTCCGTTTCAACGATTGGGAAATCGCATGAATCGATGGTAATCATCTTCGGTTTCGGCAATGCCGTATCCTCCGAGTTAATGGGAGACGCTCGATAGAAAGAACGCCTACAGAAAGTGTACCTCTCTTGAGGGATAAACG
>DAORIN010000037.1:0-5451 GCA_035438545.1 Minisyncoccota bacterium
AAGATGCGATTGATGAAAGCGAGAGACCAAGGGAGGTAGAAGCGGTGAGTACCTGAGCATTCGTGTTCGTATTGATATTTGAAGCAAGAGACGTAGAAGCGGCAAGAACCTCAGCATCCGTGTTCGCATTAATTGCCGTTTCGCTGTTGGTGATGGCGGCGCCAAGCGACGAGCTTGCAGTCTGTACATCAGACAAGGTAGCGAGTGAGCCTGACGTTAACCCTGCTGCGGTAAGGGTGCGTGAGGCAGCGCTCCATACATCCGATGCAAGCGTTCCAAAGGAGGAGAGCGTACGCACGGACGCATTCCATACGTTTACGGGTATCGAAGTGGCAAGAGACGAAGACGCAGCAAGTACGGTTGCGTTGGTGTTGCTATTCACGACAGCAGCCACTGAGCTTGAGGCGATCTGGACGTCAGACAACGTCGCAAGTGAACCGCTCGAGAGCCCGGCGCCCGTGAGGGTTCTTGTGCCATTCGTCCACACATCAGCTGCGAGCGTGCCGAATCCGGTGAGGGTACGTGTTCCAGCGGCCCATACATTCGTTGGGATGGATGTAATAGATGAAGCGATAGAAGAAAGCGAGAGACCGAGCGAGGTGGAGGCAGTGAGTACCTGAGCATTGGTGTTGGTATTGATGTTGGATGCAAGTGAGGTGGAAGCTGCAAGCACCTCAGCATCGGTGTTCGCGTTGATAGCCGCTTCGCTGTTAGCCACCGCTGCTCCGAGCGAGCTTGAGGCCGTTTGAACGTCAGACAACGTTGCGAGCGAGCCTGAGGTTAGGCCAGCACCGGTAAGCGTTCTGGTCCCATTGGTCCACACGTCAGCAGCAAGGGTGCCGAAGCCAGTCAGAGTACGCGTGCCTGCTGCCCATACGTTGGTAGGAATGGATGCGATGGATGACGCTAACGATGAGAACTGAGCGCCAAGTGATGACGACGCGGCAAGGACAATCGCATTCGTGTTCGTATTGATATTGGACGCAAGCGAGGTGGAAGCCACGAGGACTTCAGCGTCGGTGTTGGCATTCACGACCGCTGCAATGGAACTTGAGGCGATGTCCGTATGAGCATTCACGGCTACTGTTCCGGCAGCAACTTGCGCGTCGGTATTAGCATTTACGATAGCGGCAATTGAAGAGGAGGCGGTCTGGACGTCAGCTTGGAGTGCGAGGGCACCTGAGGTGAGGGTTGCTGCAGTAAGCGTTCGGGTGCCATACGTCCAGATGTCCACTGCAGTGAGGCCACCACCACCCGAAACCGTCGATACCGCGACATCGAGGTTATCCACGATGAGCTTCCCTATCGATCCTGGGCTTGAGAGCGATGCGGTAGTGATATTCCAGACCGCCGCCGGTATGCCTGCGATAGTCGCTCCCAGGACGTTGAATTGCGCTCCGAGCGAGCTTGAAGCGGCGAGCACAATCGCGTTGGTGTTCGTATTGATGAACGACGCGAGCGATGTTGAGGCGGTAAGTATCTGTGAGTTCGTGTTCGCATTAATAGCCGTTTGACTGTTCGTGATGGCCGTGCCCAGTGACGAACTTGCGGTGGTGACATCTGACTGAAGAGCCAGTGATCCGGAGGTGAGACCGGCTGCGGTGAGTGTACGTGTTGCGGATGTCCACACGTCAGCCGCAAGGGTGCCAAATCCGGTAAGGGTGCGAGTGCCGGATGCCCAGATGTCAGCTACTAATGTTCCGAACGATGTAAGAGTGCGACCTGAGAATGCCCAAATGGAATTAGGAAGGGTTGCTGAGAGCGAAGAGGAAGCGGTCGCAACCGCAAGATTCGTATTCGCATTTACTAGGGCAGCAACGGACGAAGAGGAAACAACATTGTCTGATATCTCAAACGTCTTATCGAGCTTCACCAGACTTCCGTTTAATGCCGATCCGCAGGACATGGATGCGGGCCATACCCCCCGGGTTTCGGTTGGTGTAAAGGAATAGGCGTAGAAGCCATTGGGGTCAACGGTCATTGTTGCCGCATTCACCACAAGTGAGCCGGACGGATCATAGACCGTCATGGTGCAGCCTGCAGTAGTAGTTGCTACAAAGTCATCGTCGTATACGAATTCACCAAAGTAGATATCAGTTCCTGGAAGGAACTGCTGGTACGCAGCTTCTACGGCGGCGGGAAGTCCTATATATAGCGCAACAAACAACGCTAGGCCCGCAATGCGTATCCTAGTCCTTTTTTGATTCCCGCTTAAAGCGGCAGGGCCGCTTAATGAAATCTTCACTTTTACAGTGTAGCACTGCCTCTAGAGCACTCTTCCCTTTTCCCCACAAGAATACAAGAAAAATCCCGGCTAGGACCGGGATTTTTCTTTGTGCTATACCTTCTTGTTTTTGTCTTCGTCTTTGAATGCGCCGCGCAGTGTGCGAATAGCGTCTGCTACTCCTTTCGTGAGCGCTGGGATGCGGGTGGCACCAAACAAAAGTACGAGAATGACCGCGATGATGATGAGTTCATTCGAGCCGAGTCCAAACATAGGTACCAAAAATTATATTGTTAAGAGTTCTTTCCGGCTGCGGAACGAATTGACGGCAATCGTCACTTCGTAGAGCGCCACAAGCGGAAGGGACATCACCAGGAAGGATAGCCCGTCGGTTGGGGGAAGTAAAGCAACAAAGATGAATATCCCTGCATATGCGATGCGACGATGGCGGCGCAGGTAGTCTACCGACAACACGCCGAGCTGGATAAGGCCAGAAAGGATTAACGGAAGCTCGAAGATGACACCGAGGAGTGCTGCTGTGATAAGGATTTGTGAGATGAATTGGGTTATATTCCAGAGATTAGTGATACCGAACCCGATGTTCACGTTCGCGATGACCACGATAGCGTAATACATAATCGCAAATCCGTAGGTAAACCCGGCGGCGAAGAGAAGAAGGGCGAGCGGAATGTACCAGAAAATAAGACGCCGTTCACGTGGTAAGAGCGCGTCTTGGAGAAAGGCATAGACTTCACGAAGCGCAAACGGAAGGGTGAGCGCTATCGCCGAGAAAAAACCGGTATTCATCGTCAGTTCAAGAAGTTGAAACGGCGAGGTGGCAATGATGGTCACTCCCGGCACAGAGAAGAGTGTTACGAAAAAAGGCAACAAGATACTGGTAGAACCAACTCCTATGAAAAAAGAAGCAACGAAAATAAGCGCAAGACGGTAGAGTCTGCGCCGTAGCTCTTCAAGATATTCGCCATAGCGTTCCGTAATCGGCGCTGAATCGTCCATGCCCTGAAGGATACCAGACCTGGTTAGTCGTTTATGATGAATATTTCATCCCCACCTCCCTGCCCTGCTGGGGTTTCTAGGAGAAGATACGCATCGCTCCCTGCTTCGACCAGAATATCTCCCGGCGTACCCAGGGTTCCAGTCGGAAGCTCGACGATGAAATCTTGTCCTTCTCCTTCGTTAAAGTCGATATCGGTTAGGGCCATGGCTATTGCGGTGTTGTGCTCGACATATCAAGCGCTGGTACATCTTCAACCGGAGGAGTCACCACTGGCTCGTCAATTTGTATGACGGGGACTGAAGGATCGGCGATTGGCTCTGTAGAAGATGCTGCACCACCTACCTCCCCGAGTGGCGGTTCTTCAATATCAATGACCGGGATTTCTCTGTCCGGCACCGCTTCATCTGGTGTGGTAGTAGCTGCTTCTTCCTCTTTTTCCTTAAAGAACTTCACATCGTCCTCCTCTTCCTCAGGAATAGTCGTCTGAGGTTCAACGGCATCGGGTGCAGGAGTTTGATCTTCTGGCACTAGAGTACCGCCTTCACGTGCGATGCGACGCTTCTCTTCTTCCCGCCACAGCTGCGCAGCATCGTGAGTGGATTCTGGATCAATGGCGACAAGCACCGCTCCAAGCGCTTCCGGTGTCTCGTGCTGATAGACGACTTCTCCGTACCGGATAAACTGCGCTTGGTACATGGCGGCGTCGAAGTTCGGCGCGTCCTTCCGCGCACAGAGAATAAGGTCTACGTCTGCGTACTCTCCCGACGGAGAGGACACTATGAGGTCGGGAAGTCCCGCGACACGATCACCCTTTGAGATAGTAATCATAATTAGGCTTGGGTAAGGAGGGCACGCACTTTCACATCGTCGCCAAGTGCTGCAGGGGTGTAGCGGATATAGGTCGTATCATTTCCCTTGTCAGTGGTATTGTACGCGCCCCACGCTCCCCCATCGTTTGTAGATTTTTCCCAGGTTCCCGTTGGAGTTGCGCTGTCATCGGTGAGTAGGAGGCTTCCTGAAACAGCGTCGAACAGCTGTATCTGTAAGGTAGGCACGGTGCCGCCAAAGGCAGTCGAGAAGCGCCATGCGAACTGCTTAGCAGTGGTTGAAGAGAACGCTACCGATGGCTGGTAATGGCTATCGGTCGTGTTGTCTTCATATACAACACATACGTTAAACACGCGAGTTGGTAAACAGAACGTACCAATCGTGCGGAACTCAATTGCGAACTGTATGGCGGCCGCGCCATCAACACCGGAAAGGCCCCCTGTTTGGTCGATAAGCGTCCATGAGCCGCTGTTATCGCTTATACCCGAAGTTCGGTAATACATGCGCATCGGTTCGGTCGGAAGCGTGAGATTATCTTCTCCCAAGTATTGCGCATTATTTACATACGCACGCGAATACTTAACCGCATTAGGCGTCGCTAGGGATGGGGTGTAAAGCCGCTGTTTTACCGTGCCGTCGGCATAGGACCAATCAGCGCCAAGCGGCACGGCGTAGAGTGCGTTTGTAAGCGAAGTGGTACCGGCGCGGCAGATGTACGTGAGTCCCTCTTCTGACCAGACGTTCATGATACCGGCCTGGATGTTGGGGTGTGGCACTGAGCTTGAGTCGGCTGCCGCCTGATCTATTTGCTTAGAGTCAATCAGGAAGATATGGTCGAAAGGATCGGAGTTAGTGTTGTACTTGGTTACGTAGCTTCTCACGCCCGCAGCTCCCGTTGAGGTTACGATAAGGCGGTCAATCTGGTCTGAAATTTCAACACCGGTTAATGCGCCGGTGGCCGTAAAGGTTCCGGTGCCTCCGGTCGGTACTTCCACCATGGCGTCAGAAAGAAATGTGGTCGAACCGGTTACTATATTTGCGATTGCAACGCGGTAAATGCGCGAAGTCGTTGCGAAGAAGAGAGACTTTATTCCGGAAGCCGGGCCGTGGGAAAGTGTGCCGACACGGCCGTTGTTAGTTGCTGATGTGTTACCGGTAACGGTCTGGATGCCGGTTGCAAACACGAACGCAGAGGTAGTTTTCCCGGCAGATATTGACGCAAGCGCAGTGCGGAAATTGTATTTGTATATTGACGGCGTGGTCGCGGCGACGCGCTCAATGACATAGCAGTACTGCTGGGTCCAACTATCCCGATCGTCAAGCGCAAGGCCTGAGTTCGCGTCGTTGGTGACGGTTGAGGCATCGGCAAGCCAGTACACTG
>DAORIN010000038.1:0-5373 GCA_035438545.1 Minisyncoccota bacterium
CGTCTGCCGCTTCCTCGTACTCTTCTTCGGCCATGCGCTCACGGTTGGCGCCATAGTCGGCTTCGAGCGAAGCAAGTTCAGTCGCCAGGAGTTCCTGAGTTTCTTCCGGCACATCCTCCTCAGCAAGCGCCTCGGTCAAGGCCTCGATGCGCTCTTTTGCTCCTGCTTCGCGATCAAGCGCGACCGCGGTTGCGAGCGCTCCATCATCTCCCGTATCTTCCACACCTTCGTCACGCACCTCGGCAGCTTCATCAACGGCAAAGGTGACGGCAACTGAAAGCGCGCGGAGCGACTGTCCAGTCTCTTCCTCAAGGTCGGCAGCCTGTGCATCCAGAATATCTGCGTGGGCAAGAAGCGTTGCGTTGATGCGTGTATGAATACTGTCGGCAGCAGCCTCATCGCCCTCGTCAGAGAGCGTGTCTGCGGTAAGGGCGGCGGCAGCGACTTTCGCTTCTACTTTTGCCGCTGCATCTTCAACCACTTCTTCTTCTGCTTTCCCCGAAGCGGCAAGAAGCTCAACTTCGGTAAGGCGCTCTTCTGCGTGCTTAATATCGACATCTGCTTTGGCGAGCGGCGAACGTGCAAGCGAGCGTTCAACGTTCTCGTTCAGATGAATCTTCACGCTGTAGAGTGCATCGCCCGGAAGTGCTTCGTTTGCTAAGACCGAGCTTCCACCAGTAAGTACAAAAAGAAGTACGGCAAAGGCGCCAGCAACGCGGAAGGGGCCGGCAAAGAAATAGAACGGAGACGCCACCATGCCCACTGCCGGCATCGCACGGCGCTCAAGCTCCGCACGCATAAGGGAATGCTCCCCGTCGGTGAGCGAAAGGTCTTCTCGAATGAGTTGAAAATGTTTTTTGAAATCGTTCATGGTGTTTCTATCTTGAGCATCACACGCACTTTCTCTACACCTCGCTTCACCCGCACTGAAATGGTGTTGGGACGCTCGCCTAAAAGTTCTGCTATCTCCCCTATTGGTATGCCTTCAACCAGATGGAGCATGAGCGCTTCTCGATACGGATCCTTGAGTTCCTTCAGGGCCTCGAGCATGAGGGCGCTTTCGCTTCGCATGCTTTGGTCAGGAGCCGTTGGAATGGATTCCATGGCACCTTCCGGTAAGTCACGCTCAAGGACTGGTTTCTTACGCTTGTAGTAATCCTTGATGAGATTACGAGCCACCGTAAAGATGAAGGCACGCAGGTTCTCTATCTCCTCTTTCCCGCTTGAGACCCGCTGCCATACGCGGGTGAATACCTCCTGCGTCATGTCTTTGGCTTCTTCGCGGTTAGACGTTTTTCCATAGCACATGCGGAATACCGCATCCGCGTATTCGTCATACGCCGCTAGGTAGTCGTCCCGATAGATAGTGCTGCTGCTCCGCATAAGATAACGATTGACTGTACCTTATATTACAGGGTTTTTGATAGATGTGGGGTGAAGAACACGAAGAAACGCCCTATCTAGGCGGTGAGACGTTGTTAGGGGAGGAGATCTTCCTGCTCCTTCGTACCGGCAAGTGAGTGCGGACGTCCTTCGATAACCGCTGCTTTTGACACCTTTATGAAGCGCGTGCGAGCGCGATGCTGCGCAAGGTTCTTAGCACCCACGTATCCCATGGATACCTTAAGGCCGCCCACCAACCGGTTCACTACTTCTTCTAGGGTTCCGGTGTACGGGACGAGTCCTGACACGCCTTCAGGCACCATGCCTTTGGCGTCCCCGAGGTAGCGGTCGTTCGCATTCTTTTCTTTAAGCACATCCATGGAACCCATGCCACGGTATTCCTTAAACTTCTTACCGTTCATCGTCACTACTTTCCCCGGTGCAGCATCCGTCGCAGCCAGAAGGCCGCCGAGCATGACGGCTGAGGCGCCTGCGGCAAGTGCTTTAGAAATATCGCCTGAGGTGCGTATGCCGCCGTCAGCGATGACCGGGACTCCGTACTTCTTTCCGACAGCGGCGACGTCCATAACGGCAGTGAGCTGAGGAACGCCGACCCCTGAAACGATTCTCGTGGTGCAGATAGAGCCCGGACCTATCCCTACCTTGATACCGTCAGCGAACTTCACCAATTCAAGGGCAGCTTCTTTGGTGGCGATGTTCCCTACCAGAAGCGGTACCTTCCCTATCGCTTTCTTAATCTTCTTAGCGCCCGCTATCACGTTGGCGTTATGACCGTGCGCGGAGTCGATGGAGATGAGATCAGCACCCGCTTTTACGAGAAGTTTCGCGCGCTCAATATCAAACGGGCCGCAGGCCGCCCCCACGCGTGCACCTTTCTTCTTAGCTTCCTTCACCATTGCTGCTTCTTCAACTGCGGTGTTGTTGCGGTGGATGATGGCAAGGCCGCCGAGCGCTGAAAGCGCGACCGCCATCTTGGCGTCTGAGACACGATCCATGGCTGCCGAGATAATCGGAATTTGAATATTGAACCCTTTCGCAAGTTGAGTCGCAACCTGCGCAGTCTTAGGTTCTATGGCGCTTGCCGCCGGATAGATGAGTACGTCGTCAAAGGTGAGGAACTCACCAGTAAGTATCTTTCCCATATCCGACTATACATCGGAGAGGTTTCAGGCACAAATGCCTGGGGATAAAGCTAGGTCTAAATCGCAGCGAAGTTCCCGAGCGAGTCCGTAGTCCTAAAGACCGACGGTGCCTGACGCGAGTCCTCCCAGCAAGATAAACAAAAGCAGATGTCTCCGTGGTTGCTGTGCATACCACCGTAGAGTACAGAGAAGGCAGTGAAATCAATATGAATTTGCAGCTCCTATTCACTCATTTACTAACTTCTCAAGCTCTTCAGGTAAATCGATAAGACCGTTTTGTAGTGTGGAAGCGGTAGCGCCGTGCATAACGGCACCACTGAGTAGTGACATCGTTTTTTCCATTTCCTTAGGATATGCCTCGTTCTTGTATCCTTTGAAAGTAATCGGGAAACCGTTATTCACGAACGTAAAATTCTTATAACGAACATCGCCGTGAGCGGGCATCTGGCCCTCCCGGTATGCCACAACCGGAAATTCTCTGTCCGACGAAGATACGCTGATGAAATGAACTGCGCTGTCTACTGATATTTTCTCCATCTCTTCAGGGGTGAGGATATTTGATCCTGTAGCACCAATAACGATATCCGGCTTCTGAGCATTTATGGTCGCAACGAGATCAGTATGTCCGTGCTTACTATCAACGCCTGATACGGAAAAACCCTCTCGCACAAAGTATTGCTGTACCGCTTCACCGATAGGGCCGAGACCGACAATTAGAATAGTGGGCTTGGGTAGGCCATTTTCAATGAAGTAGGTTTTCATACGCTCGCATGCATGTCGTGCGATGAATGGGCTTTCTTGCACGAGTTTTGTAGTGGACCGTGCAACGTTTAATACCGGGAACGGTATCTCCTTCCCTTCAAGTTTTCTGTACCCCGACGACGTCTGTTCGACAGCAAATAAGATTCTTTTCCCGCTCACCACGCTTTCAGTTATAAGTTGGCCACCATCATCCAAAAGAATTACAGGAGAATCATTTGGAATTTCGTTGATCATCTCCCTGCAATTCTCTTGATGCTCGTTATCGAACGAGGCTCCGGTGAAAGAGGGTTGTATAGCGTTAATTCCCATCTCGCTAAGCTCAGTCTGAATCTCTTCGTTCGTAGAGTAAATCTTTCCTAAGATCCGGATTTTTAATGGATCGAAACCGAAAGAAATGAGTTTCTCGAACATATGTTTCTGAGGCTCTAGTAGATGCTGACAGCAGACAAGGTAGGTCTCTCCAACCTCATGCGGCAACGAACGATAGTGCTCCGCAACCTTTTCTAGTAGAGGAAAATCATACTGTTCACTGGTTTCAACACTGCCGTTTGCCTGCTCCTTAAAACCCTCTGTCATAAAGTAATGATTACTCGTACTCAATAGTAGCCGGCGGCTTCTGAGTCACATCGTAGAGGACACGATTCGCCCCCCTGACCTTCCCCACTATCGCGCCTGATATCTTTTCCAAGAGACCGTGTGGCATCTTATGCCAGTCAGCACTCATGCCATCAACGGAATCCACGGCACGTAGCGCGATGACGTACTCATAGGTGCGCGCATCTCCCATCACGCCCACCACCTTCACGGGAAGAAGCGCTGCAAATGCTTGCCAGATCTTTTCGTACTCTCCTGCCTTCTTGAGTTCCTCTATATAGACGGCGTCCGCTTCACGAAGAATGGAAAGACGCTCAGGCGTAATCTCACCGACGATACGGATGGCAAGGCCTGGCCCGGGGAACGGATGGCGCCACAAAAGCTCGTGCGGGAGTCCAAGCGTTGCGCCCACCCGACGCACTTCGTCTTTGTACAAGTCCTTAATCGGCTCGAGAATGCCAAAGCCAAGCTTCTCAGGAAGCGTGAGGTTATGATGGCTCTTAATCTTCGCTGCACCTTTGCCGGTAGCGGCGCTTTCGATGCGGTCTGGATAAATGGTGCCTTGTGCCAGGTACGCGACTTTCTTTCCTCCGAGTTCTTTCTTTATCGCCTTCTCGAATACTTCGATAAAGGAGTGGCCGATGATCTTACGCTTCTGTTCGGGATCAGACACGCCCTTAAGTCGCGTCAGGAAGAGTTTTGACGCATCGATGACGTGGAGCTTCTTGAAACCGTTTTTGCGTAAGAAACCTGCAACCTGTTCCACTTCCCCTTTACGCAGGAGCCCGGTATCAACAAACACCGCATGGAGACGGTTGCCGATAGCGCGGTGAATTAAAGTAGCCGCAACGAGCGAGTCCACGCCGCCTGAGATACCCACCACTACTTCTTCTGGCCCCACTTCTTCTTTCACACGCTCGATGATGTCACGTGCGACCGTCTTCATGTTCCAGTCTTTCTTTGCCGCACAAATGTCGAGTACGAAATTCTTCAGCACGGTTTTTCCATTCTTGGTGTGCGTCACTTCTGGGTGGAACTGAATACCGTAGAGGTTACGCTTCACGTCAGCGAATGCCGCGTACTTACAGGAACTCGTTGATGCAGTCACGACAAACCCTTTCGGGAGCTTCGTTGCCGTGTCTCCATGCGAGAACCAGACCGTTTCTTTTGCGGAGAGTCCTTTAAAGAGTCCGGTCTTTGAAGAAACAGAAAGGGTTTCTTTTCCGAATTCACGATGCTTCCCCTTCTCTACTTTTCCGCCGAGCATATGTGCCATCGTCTGGTGGCCATAGCATATGCCAAGTACCGGAACGCCGAGCGTGAATACTTCCTTGTCGGGCTTTGGGCTTCCTTTCTCAAGCACTGAAGAGGGACCACCCGAAAGGATGATGCCGGATGGGTTAAAGGCACGGATGTCGGCGGCAGTCGCGTCATGCGGGAGAATCTCCGCACGTACCCCCATATCACGGAC
>DAORIN010000039.1:0-5274 GCA_035438545.1 Minisyncoccota bacterium
GACCCTCATGGCGAAACCCGACTTCGAGTATTGCGTCAGGAACTGAGCTTTGAGGGAACAAGACGTGTACGGGTATTTTGTCGAAAGCGATGTGCTTGCCGTAGGTGAATGCGAGCGTGTCGCCGTTCGGTATCCGCTCTACCACCAGCACATCGTACTCATTATCACTTTTCTGCAATGCGGTCATGGGATCTCCTCCGTAATGACACCCCTTCGTTATAGCGCATAGCGCAGGGACATGCCACCATACTCCCTGCGTGACTTCATCTAAGAAGAAATGGACGGTCTACATTCTCGAGTGTCAGGATGGCTCTCTGTATTCAGGCATAACCACCGACATGGAGCGACGCCTGGCCGAACATAACGGTATAGGCGCCCGTGGCGCCCGATATACTCGAGCGCGGCGCCCATTACAGCTCGTCCATACGGAGCGCTTTGCCACACGAAGCGCTGCCTCTATACGTGAAGCAGCGCTTAAAAAGCTCACGCGTTCTGAGAAGCTCGCGCTTATCAAGCGCAACGCCTGATGCTACCCTAGGAACATGATTAATGGTCCCGAGAAAGCACCGCGCCGTAAGTTTACGCCGGTAGACGAGGTGGAAGAGAAGAAGATGAGCAGGCGTACGCTCCTTGCGGGTCTTGGACTTGCTGGCGTCACTGCGGCCGGGGTGACGCGTGTGATGACAAGCCGCATAAGTACGGAGCCGCTTGCAGAGGCGGCCGAGACGATAGAGAACATCATTGAGTCTATTCCAGGAGTCTCTTCGGAAAGAGAGTCCATTCCTGAAGGGCCTTACGATACCGGCCCGCTCGCGGGGCGCACGCTCGGGAACCTGTTTGCTATGTATCTTGGTCTTCCTGATCCGAGCGTGGTGCCCGAGCGCCTTTCGGCGAACTTCCCTCAGATTCTTTCTGACCTTTGGAGGAAGAAGCGGGAATACGTGATGCGGCATAAACCGGAGTGGATAGACAATACGCGGCGTGCAGAACACCGATTCCTAGAGGAGTATCGCGCATGGCGGGAAGGGGAACGAGACCGAGGTCCAAAAGACCTCAATGAGTTCAATCGTTCTTTACAACCGGTGGTACATGACATACATGCAGCGGTAAATTTCTCGCGATTGAATGAACTTGCACCCTTCCGGAGGCTTTCGGAAGAAGATACCGACCTTGTGAAGCGACTTGCGGGAAATATATCGTCGAAGACGCTCATCGCATACGGCATCACTGAACTTATGCCGTCGGTGAACGATTCTGCTTTAAACGTTGATATGACAGAGTTTCTTATAAAAAACGCGGGAGCACCGTTTCTTGCTGCTCCTCCTGCAATCCACGATCCCTATGTTTCCGCTGGCCTCTATCAGTTCACGTCGCATGCCGTGTACGCGGGAGAAGAAGGGCGCCGTGGTGCGTCTCTCATAAATCAGCTGGTGACTGAGAGAGATCAACGCATCCCTGATTCAGTCATAGGTCTCCAGACCATAGAACAGCAGACGCGCGCCGCATACTTGTTTGCGGTAGAAAATCTTGCACGACTTATCGTTACTATCCGTGCGGGACTCGATAGGAATAAGCGCGATGAACGCTTACGCACGCTTCGTGATCATGCAGACACATTAGATATAGGAACGCTCCAGTTCATCGCCAGCGCCCACCATAATCCAAGTCAGGCGCGTCGCGGGTTCATCAAATGGCTCGATAAAGGCCTTGATGGAGAGCACTCCATACACTGCGATAGCCGAATCAAGGACTACATTATTAAAACCAATGGCATATATAACGAACTCAGTAGACGAGTGCGCTCATAGTCCTGCTATACTTTTCATATGTCACCTCTAGAAATGCAGTTCTTGGTAGGGCTCGGGGTTTCCATTGTTATTGGTCTCGTTATCGGTGTCGAGCGAGAGAGCCGCAACAAAGATGCAGGTATCTCAACTCACATCTTGGTTATCGCGGGTGCCATGCTCTTTACTCAACTTTCGGCGATAGTGGATCCGGCCTCTACCTCACGCATCGCATCTCAAATCATTCCGGGTATCGGTTTCCTTGGCGCTGGCCTCATTCTTAAAGAAGGAGGCAATGTGAGGAATCTCACTACCGCTGCCTCACTTTGGTTCTCAGCCGCTATTGGCATGGCCATAGGGTTCGGGTTCATCACTATTGCCGCTATCGCCGGCATCGCCTGCGCCCTTATCCCTCGTATCCCGAGCGTCCATAAGCACCCGATTGAAGGATAAGCGGGAGGTATATACTTATAGGGTACTCATCTAATACACCTATGAAGAACCTTCTACAGTGCACCTGTGCAAGTAAGTGGGGCGAAGCAGCTCCCCTTATCCTTCGTGTTGTTACCGGCGTTATCTTCTTTATGCACGGCTATCAGAAGCTGATGGTCATGGGCATTCCGGGCGTTACCGGATTCCTGACCATGCTTGGTATGCCGTTCCCAGGAGTCCTCGCCGTTCTCCTCATCGCCGGAGAACTTCTTGGCGGTCTCTTCCTTATCCTTGGTCTTTGGACGCACTGGTCAGCAAAGGTGCTTGCGTTCATTGCTCTGGTCGCACTCTTTGCGGTGCACTTCTCGAAAGGCTTCTTCCTTCCGGGATACGAGTTCATCCTTCTTCTCTTGGCGGCTTCCGTATCGCTCATGATTACGGGTCCCGGGAAATGGTCGGTGGATCGTAAGATGATGAAATAGTAGAGCAGTATGTGTGCGAGAAGAACGGCCCCATTGGGGCCGTTCTTCTTTCATCCAGCATTCATGAAGTCCTTGGTACGTTAGGTACGTATGACTATCACCAAATCACTTATCGCATTTGCGACCTTGATTATCCTTATGCCGTCTGGCGCCGCTGCAGCAAGTCTGTACGGCGGAGATACGGGCGCAGTAAGCGTCACTATAGGCGCTGACGTGAGCGCGGGCGCATCTGCTACTGGCTCGCCGAGCTCGTCTTCTGCCGGCGACGATTCTTCGATGCCGAACACGCCATCCACCACAGGTCTCAATGTATCGGTCACGAGCGCAAGCAGCGTGACTACCGAGATGGATCTTGCTGACTATCGCGAAAGCGTTATGGAGGAAGACGCTGCAGTTGCAGAAGTAGACGCCGTTGCCGGGAGCGACGTAACGGTTTCCTATTGGCACGAGGGGCGTCTGTTCGGGATATTCCCCGTGAAGGTTAAGTCAGAAACGACAGCAGCCTTGACTACGGACGGGGAAGTTGCCGTCACCACGCATATGCCGTGGTGGAATATGTTTGTTACGGGTACCGGGGACGCACGCGCCGCCGTTGACGAAGAACTCTCTTCCTCAACGCGCGTTGCCGCTGATCTCAAAATGAAAGAGGATGTTGCCGCACGTGCGCGTCTCATTGAAGCGATGGTCGCAGCGCACGCTGCGGTTCACGCGAAATAACGTTCGTTTGCCGGGCACTGGTGTGACGCGTAGAATCGATAGATGAACGCGTTTCCTGACACCTTCTCCATCATCGACACGGAAACCACGGGCATGCATCCCTCGTATGCGCGCGTCATTGATATTGGCATCATTCGAGTAGAAAAGGGGGAAGTGGTAGAGCGCTACGAGACCTTAGTGAATCCGGGCGAACCGGTTCCACGTCCCATCACGCGTTTGACGGGAATTACGGACCAAATGTTGGTGGGTGCCCCAGTGTTTGCGGATGTGGCGCTAGAGGTGGAGAAGCTCCTTTCAGGCGCAGTGTTTGTCGCGCACAACGCTTCCTTTGACTATGGGTTCATTAAGCATGAGTTTGCACGCGCTGGCATTGAATGGAGCGCAGAGTCGCTCTGCACGGTGACCCTTTCACGTCAGCTGTTTCCCGGGGAGCGCAGCCATAGCCTTGAAGCGATTATCGAGCGCTATGGCATAGGGACCGATGAGCGGCACCGCGCCCTTCCTGACGCTGAGGCGGTCTTAGAGTTCATGCAGAGCGTGTCGCGAGAAGTAGAGCCACGCGTCCTTGAACGCGCGCTTCGTATAAAAGAAAGTGGAACGCGTCCGAAGTATCCGACCGAAGAGCGCTTCATCACCTAGGCCTGCTATCATAGAGATATGACCTTCATCCAATCGTTGTCCGTGTATGCGCTTTCGGTGCCGGTATTCTTCGCCATCGATATGCTGTGGATCGGCCTTATCGCTTCAGGGTTCTATAAATCAAACCTTGGGCACCTGATGTCGAGCACGGTGAACTGGCCTGTTGCGATTGTCTTTTACCTCCTGTTCCTCATCGGGCTCCTTATCTTCGCCATTGCTCCGGCGCTCGCTCAGAAGAGTCTTATGCACGCGATTTTGTTCGGAGCTCTCTTCGGGTTCTTTACGTACGCGACCTATGACCTCACCAACTGGGCAACCTTGAAGGACTGGCCACCAATCGTAGCGCTCGTTGATATGGTGTGGGGTACGGTGCTCTCTGCATCGGTTGCTGGGCTAAGCTACCTGCTTGCTGTGACCTTCGTAGTGAAATAACTATGACCATTCTTCTCACGGCGCTCGCCGTCCTCCTCATCTACATGAGTGGGCTTTTCGTAATTGCGACTCTCGCGAAGAATAATGGCGTCGCAGACATAGGGTACGGCATCGCATTCATTGTGCTCATCGGGACCACGCTCATTGTTTCTTCGAGCGTTTCTTTCTATGTGCTCCTCCTCTCATTCCTCCCGCTCGTCTGGGGAGTACGGCTCGCGACGCGTATCTATCGGAAGAACAAAGGGAAACCAGAAGACTTCCGATATAAGGCGTGGCGTGATGCGTGGGGCACCTCATTCCTATTTCGAAGTTTCCTTCAGGTGTATATGCTTCAAGGGCTCGTGGTCTTCGTGGTCGCGCTTCCCGTGACGCTTGCTATTGCGTATCCGACACTCGTAGTAATGCCGGCACTCGTATGGGTAGGTGTCGCACTCTGGTGCGTTGGGTTCTTTTTCGAAGCGGTAGGAGATGCGCAGCTCGACGCCTTTCTCAAGAATCCTGTAAACAAGGGAAAGATAATGACGAGCGGACTCTGGCGCTACTCGCGTCATCCTAACTATTTCGGTGAGAGTCTCATGTGGTGGGGTATCGCGCTTGCGTGCTCTGCTCTTTCCTCCGTTCCGCTCGTCGGGTTCATCGGCCCCATTCTCATCACCTTCCTTTTATTAAAAGTCTCTGGGGTACCGCTTCTCGAGAAGCACTTCGACGGGAATCCGGAATGGGAAGCGTATAAAGCGCGGACCCCAGTGTTTATTCCACTCCCCCCGAAGGTATAAAAAACAGCGCAG
>DAORIN010000040.1:0-5070 GCA_035438545.1 Minisyncoccota bacterium
GACTCTTCGGCATACTGCGCGCATCGCTTCAGGTATCCGGTCTTTCAAAACTGAAGGCCACGGCAACGACGATAGCGAGTTCGCAGATGGAATACATTCGCTCCCTCTCGTATACCGCTATCGGCACCGACGGCGGTATTCCTGCAGGCGCCATTGCACAGACAGCAACGACTACGAACGGCGGTCTTCCGTTTACCGTGCGTACCTATATTGAATACGCGGATGACGCTAAGGATGGGGTAGGGGCGGCAGACACGAACGGCATCACGACTGACTATAAGCACATAAAGGTGACGGTCTCCTACACGGTTGCCGGCGTCACGCGCTCGGTGACCCTCGTATCAAATGCAGCGCCTCCCGGGCTTGAGACCACCACGGGCGGCGGTACCCTCTCTGCAAACATCGTAAACGCGGTGGGAACGGCAGTTACGGGCGCTACGGTACGCATCGTGAACGCTTCCACCTCTCCTGACATCGATCTCACGACGTTCTCTGATTCCTATGGGCAGGTGATTCTCCCGGGCGCGCCTACCTCAACCCAGTACCAGATATCAGTGACGAAGACCGGGTACTCAACCGCTACTACCTATGCACGTACCGCCACGAACGCGAACCCGTCCCCGGGATATCTAACCGTGGTGGGTGGCTCAACGACCTCGAGCACCTTTGCCATTGATCTCCTCGGTACCTTAATTCTTCGTACCTTCTCTCCTATTGCTGCTGCTCTATGGACGGATCTCTTTACGGATACTTCTAAAGTAGTTTCGTTCTCAAACACGCAGGTGATAGGAGGAGCATTAACGCTCTCGGGAGGAGTAGGAACCTATCCGGCAAGCGGTACGGCGCTTTCTACGACCACGGCGCCCACTTATCTTGCGCAGTGGACTAACGCATCTTCTACTATATCGCTTCCAGTGGGCACGACGGCTCTCGTGTCAGTCACGGACGCGAGTGGCACCTTACTTCCTGACGCAGCGCTTCCGGGGAATGCGGCCGGATTCTCAGGCACCATCACACTCTCAAGCGTTTCAACGACCACGTATCCGGCGCTTAAGCTTCGTGCCACGCTCACTTCATCAGACCCGAACGTAACTCCAAGCATAAGTGATTGGCGTATCGGATACGACGAAGGACCGCTCCCGCTCCCGAACGTTTCTTTCACGCTCACGAGCTCGAAGACCATCGGCTCAACGTCCGGCGGCGCTTCTATCTATAAGACGACGATAGCGACGACTACCGATAGTTCGGGCGTGCGCACCCTATCGCTTGAATGGGACCTGTACCAGCTTTCCATTCCTGGGAAAACCATTGTTACCGCATCGCCCGACGATCCGCCTATTGAACTTCTTCCCGGAGCAACCGTTGATGAGCGCCTCATCCTCACCACGCCATGAGAGGGATAAGCTTAGTTGAGACGGTCGTCGTTATCGCCATCACGGCGATGGTCGCGGGCTCGCTCCTTTCCGCCATCCGGTACTTCTATGTAAACAACGCGTATGTGTTTGAAGCGGCGTCTTCCGTTGATAGCGCGCGTCGCGGTATTGCGACCGCGCTCTCTGATCTTCGCGAAGCGTCCTATGCCGATGATGGGGCATATCCGCTTGGAAGCGTCGCAACCTCAAGTATCACGTTCTATTCAGACGTTGATGCCGATGGCGGTGTGGAGCGCGTGAAGATATGGCGCGTCAGTAACACACTTTATAAGGTGGTCACGAACGCCTCAGGCAACCCGCCTTCCTACACCGGCGGGGGAAGTAGTACGACGACCATCGCTACGTATCTTCGTAACGCCACCTCAACGCCCCTCTTCGCGTATTATGATGCAAATGGCACAAAACTTTCGACTACCTCAACTCCTATCGCTTCAATTGCTACCGTTGCCATGACTATTCAAATCGACTTGAACCCGAACCGTGCACCAAACGTATTTACGCTCACCGGAAGCGCGACGATGCGTAACTTGCGCGATGAATAATATGAAGACTCCGCACCGTGGCTATCTGATGTTACTTGCGCTCGTGTTTGGCGCGGTGTTCCTCACGGTATTCGGCGGCCTTTCCATGTATGTACTCTCAGAGAACCGTCTCCAGTCGCATAACGCATCGTCCGCCAAAGCATTCTCTCTCGCAGAATCTGGCCTTGAGTACTATCGCTGGTTTCTCGCGCACTATCCGAACGATGTGCAGAACGGCACGGGGATTGCCGGGCCCTATGTCATTAGTTATGACGACCCAGAAGGTGGGGTTGCGGGTACGGTGACGCTTACCATTAACGGCAATACCGCCTGCGGACAGACTACCTCGGTAGATATTCAGTCGGTGGGCCGTCCGAGCGATGATACGAGCACGACGCGCACGCTCCGTGCGCGCTACGCACGTCCTTCGGTCGGGAGCTACTCCTATATATTGAACGATTCGGTGTGGGCAGGCGATGACCGCGTCATTCTGGGCCCGTACCATAGTAACGGCGGCATACGCATGGACGGTACGGCAAACTCCCCGGTCACCAGCTCTCTCTCTACCTGGAACTGCAACAGTAACTACGGATGCTCACCCACACAATCGAACGCGCCAGGCGTCGTAGGAGACGGACCGAATCAAACCCTGTGGAGCTATCCGCAGCCGCAAGTGGACTTCAGTGCTATCTCCGCTGACTTCGGTTCCCTGAAGACCCTCGCTACCGCAAGTGGCGTCTACTACCCCCGCTACTCTACTGGCACCGCGACCACCTCCGCTTCCTATTGGAACGGATATCACATCACGTTTAACAGTAACGGTACGATGACGGTGCGTCGCGTGTCGGCAACGACGCAGCTTCAGGTGGTGCCAGTGAACTCTGCTGAGTGGAACACTGACCGCGCACTCATTGCAACGGAAGCCGCGTATGAGACGCGCACCATTCCTTCCACCTGTGGTCTTATTTTCGTTGAAGACAATGTGTGGGTGGACGGCACTATTCCTTCAAAGGTGACGCTCGTTGCCGCAAACATCGTGAACGCGAACGTCGCACCAAACGTGTATTTGCGCGACAACCTCCAGTACGGCGCGTATGACGGGACCGACGGCCTCACACTCGTCGCTGAGAATGATGTGCTCGTCGCGCCAAACGCGCCCACCACCATGACTCTAAACGGCATCTTCATCGCACAGGGGGGCGCCTTCGGACGTAATCTATACCTAAATAGCGGCCGCAGCGATTGTCATTCGACGTATGAACCAAAAACATCCCTTACCATTCTTGGCACCACCGTTTCAAACAAGCGCACGGGAACGAAATGGATGAATGGCTGTGGGTCGGGAAGTGACGCTGGGTTCCAGACCCGCATCGACTCCTATGATCGGCGCATTGCTACCGACCCGCCCCCCTTTACGCCCGTAGTGTCTACGGACTATCAGTTCGTTGACTGGAGAGAGGAGTAGCTACTGAACCGGCGTAGTCGTAGCTGCTTCGTCATCAGTGCCGTGACCGAGTGCGTATTCCGTTATCTTCCAGGAGTTTCCTTTCCATGAGACGCCGAAGGTGACGGGTACGTCGCGCTTTGCTGTTCCGCTTCCAAGGCCAGGAATAGTCACTGGTGTGCGTTCCTGAAGATACGCTTTCACGATGTAGCTCAGCACGCCCACATTGCGTATTGATTTTACGCGCATACCTGCGTACGTAGCGTCGCCCGCAGGGTCGCCAAGCGCATTCGCAGGATCTGCTTTCCATGCGGCCAAGAGTTCAGGAGAAACAAATGGCGTGTAGTTAGCGTCTATTGCTGCCGCCACTTCTTCAGGGGTGCCTCCTAAAGGAACCAGGGGAATAGCCGTTTCAAACCGGTGCATGAATGAGGCGACGTCGTCAGAGCGCTCGGGGGTGGAGGTGACGACAAAGTTAGCTGTCGCGAAGAGACCTACTATAAGGATAAGAATGACGAGGATACCGCCTCCTACCCAGTAGGTAAGCTTTTTATGAGAAGAAATAAACGAACGAATCTTGGTTGGGATGGAATCAGACATAGTGGTGTATAGAACCAAGATTACCATGGAGGCCATATGAAGGCTCTAGGGGGAAATACGTGGGTTATAATAATAGGTATGGAACCAACACTACTGCTCGCCCGCGTATTCGGTGTCTACTTTATTATTGCTGCTGTCATGGTCTTTATGAACCGTAAGGCGCTCATGATAAGCGTTGAAGCCATGTTCAAAGAGCGCTTTGCGCAGATGATTGCCGCCATGCTTTCAATTCTCGGAGGGTTGCTCTTTATCAACCTCTATCAGGACTGGTCCACGCTCGCGTCCGGCATTATCTCGGCCATTGCCTGGCTCATTCTCTTGAAGGGCCTTCTCTACGCGTTTGTCCCTGAAGCGCGTCTCGTGAAGCTATTCAAAGGGTTTACGGAAGGAAACTGGTACACCATGGACGGTATCCTTGCGCTCGTACTCGGTATCTACCTTTCTGGCATAGGGTACGGGATGTGGTAGCGCCTGCTATCATAGGGAGATGTTAGTCGTCGCCAACTGGAAATCCTACGTAGAGACGCGTGAGGAAGCGAAAAAACTCTTCGCACTCGCCAAGCGCCTTGCTAGTTCCGTACGCCGGGTCCGTATTGTGCTCGCCCCATCAACGCCGCACTTGGGACTTCTCGCTCCCGGGAACCGTTCTAAAGTAGCGGTTGCCGCACAAGATATTTCCGACACGACAGTAGCCGCTGCTACCGGCGAAGTATCGGGCAGTACGCTACGCAACATAGGTGCTACCTACGTCATAGTCGGGCACTCAGAACGACGCGCGCGCGGAGAAACCGATGCGGTAGTAGTTGAAAAGGTACGACGTGCTCTCGTGAACGGTCTGACTCCTATTCTCTGCGTTGGGGAGCGGGAACGCGACGCTGACGCGCAGTATCTGGTCTTACTCAAGTCGCAAATCAGCTCGGTCTTCTCTCTCCTTTCTCCCAAAGAACGTCTCGACGTCATTCTGGCGTACGAACCGGTGTGGGCCATTGGCAAGCATGCCGGCGACGGGCCATCGCCCTCGGACATCGCCGAAATGGTGCTCTACATACGAAAAGTGCTGAGCGAATATTTG
>DAORIN010000041.1:0-5004 GCA_035438545.1 Minisyncoccota bacterium
ACGTTCTCACCCATGTTTCCGTCGAAGGTGTAGGCCTTCATAGTGAGGAGGTCAACGACGCCTGCAAAGTCGCCTTCAGCACCCATAGGGATCTGTGCACGAACGGCCTTCTTTGAAAGACGATCAAGGATGGACTTGTAGGAGTCCTCAAACGATGCTCCCGTGCGATCAAGCTTGTTGATGAAGCAGAGGCGCGGCACTTTTGCTTCGTCAGCGTAGCGCCAGTTGGTCTCCGACTGTGGTTCTACTCCTGCCACGCCGTCGAACACGACGATAGCGCCGTCCAAGACACGCATCGAGCGCTTCACCTCGGCAGTGAAGTCGATGTGTCCTGGGGTATCAATAACGTTGAAACGGAACTTCTTCGCAGGATCCTTCTTGTCTTTCTCGCTGGTGCGGGTCCAGAAGCAGGTAATAGCAGCAGCCGTAATGGTGATGCCGCGTTCACGCTCCTGTTCCATCCAGTCGGTGGTGGTCTCACCTTCGTGTACTTCGCCGATCTTGTGCTGGGAACCGGTGTAGAAGAGCACACGTTCAGACGTGGTCGTCTTTCCGGCGTCCACGTGGGCGACGATGCCGAAGTTACGTACTTTCTCTAGGGGATAATCGCGTTGCATAGGGAGTGAATATAAATAAAAAGCCGCCGAGGCGTTACCTACAAGATACTGAAAATACCCTGAAAAAGCAAAGAACCACACTCCTCCCCTGCCATGTCGGCGATATGCTATTCTCCCCCACGGAGGAGGTTCCCATGAATGCTCTTATGGAACACATGGCTCTTACTGGGCTCGGATTATCCGAATCTAGAAAAGAGACCGATAGTACTCGTGCTATCGAAAGAGGTACGTACCGGGTAGTCGGCAATCCCCATGCGCATATCTACTTACGCGACCACTACGGCACGCTCTGGCACGGTCCCCATACCACCCAGGTGGAGAACTATCTCAAATAAGACTAAGGACGGCGCCCCAAAGCGCCGTTTTCCTTATGAAAGTGGTATTGTTTCCGACAAGCCAAGTGGAGGAATATACCAATGGCCGAAACAGATTTGATGAAAATCGGGTTTAAGAAGTTGCCGCACCTAAGCTTGAATTACGGTGCACGAATGAAGGGTGATGAAAAACAAATACAGCTAACGGCGTACGACGAAGACGACAATGCACTTCCCGCTGTGACGTTCTTCAGAGATCAACTACCGTTCTATGCCATTTTCGACGAGGAAACCAAAAAGATAACTATTGTCGTGATGTCAGAAAAGAACGTTCTCTATAAGAAAGCGATAGTGTACGCCTCAAAGCACGGTATTCCGCGACGCCTTCACCATCACAAGGTCTGAGCACCCCTCACATCAATACTGAAGCGGCGTTTCCCTCATGGGGAGGCGCCGTTTTCTTTATACACCCTCGGTGATAGGGTGATCACAGAGCATGTTCCCGCTCTGACAGATCATGTGGAGATACTGCATGGATATGTTTGATACGTGTGTGGCTCATGGCCTCCTACCGGTAACCTCATATACGGTGACGGATGGAGAGGTGGAGAGTCTTGGTGGTGCACCGATATTTGTTTCGGTATATACCATCAACGATGAAAACGGCCCGCTTCGTTTCCGCGTCAGCAAAGGTTACGAATTACCGCTTTTCGTAGAGCAGCGCGTTCCTAGTTTTCAGCCGGCACTGTTAGTGCTGCACGATAAAGAACGCATGCACTACCGCCGCGGCCTCGCACTGAGTTTGCGCAACGCACTAAACGAAGCCCGATATCGTCATCACTTCGATGCATGGTGACCCTCACGTGCACCAAGAAAGAAACGGCGGCTCCTAGGAGTCGCCGTTGTTCTTTACGCTATACTTTACGCATGGAACACGAACCTACCGCTGAGAAACTCCCTTCGCGTGTTCTAGGGGAGATGGGATTTACCTGCAATTTCTACGATGACCCGGACGTAGCACCAAAGTCATTCGATACGGTAGATAGAGGGGACGAAGTAGTGGTCATGGCGTATGACGAAAAACGAGTATCCTGGACCCTTACCAGTACCGAGAGCGTTGAAACGCTTGAAACCATGATGAAAGAAAAAGGGTTTACTCCAAACCCTTCCCTACTCCTTCCGACGGAAGAAGACCCTATTAATTGAAAAACCGCCCCATACGGGGCGGTTTTTCATTTGCGTGGATGTTACCAGGCGAAGTGAGCGAATGCCTTGTTGGCTTCTGCCATACGATGCATTTCGTCCTTCTTCTTGATTGCTGCACCTTCGTTCTTGGTTGCAAGGAGGATTTCCTCAGCAAGCTTCTCAGCCATTGGCTTTCCCTTCTTTGCACGAGCGGCATTGATGAGCCAGCGGTAGGCCAAAGAGACGCGGCGCTGCTGTGGCACTTCGCGTGGCACCTGATAGTTGGCACCACCGACGCGGCGAGAGCGGACTTCCATCAAAGGAGAGACGTTCCTTATAGCGGTCTCGAAGATCTCGAGTGGGGTCGCGATACCTCCCTCTTCACCTTCTTTGGTTTCCTTCGTGTGCTTCTTCAAAAGCTCGAGGGCGTCGTACACCACGGCGCGCGCCGTATCCTTCTTACCATCAAGCATGACGGTGTTGATGAAACGAGCGATAGCTTCTGACTTGTACTCAGCATCCGGGGTACGAGGATGCTTGTTCTTTACTGGGTGTCGCATAGGTTAGGCCTTAGGCTTCTTAGCACCGTAACGAGAGCGACCACGGCGGCGCTTATCAATACCAGCGGTATCGAGGCGTCCGCGGACGATGGTGTACTGAACACCGATGTCCTTCACGCGGCCACCGCGGAGCATGACCACCGAGTGCTCCTGGAGGTTATGGCCTTCTCCTGGGATGTAGGCGGTCACTTCCATGCCGTTGGTGAGGCGCACGCGGGCAATCTTACGAATAGCGGAGTTCGGCTTGCGCGGGGTCTTGGTGGTTACCTTGACGCACACGCCACGCTTGAACGGGGATGGGTAAAAGGTCGGGCGGTTCTCGAGGTGGTTGAAGCCACGGCCGAGGGCGAGGACTTTTGACTTCCTCGTCTTATCCTTGCGACGCTTCTTGCTGAGCTGCTGAATAGTTGGCATTAGTAAGTGATTGTACGCACGTAATAAGTGACTTCTTCCTACGAATACTGCTCACGGTAGTAAGCTTCCTTCTCCATAGGTCCTGCTGAGGGGTACTTCCCCTAGCAAAAATCCCGCCGTGCGGGACTTCCACAATATATAGGAGAGAGTACGAGAAAGCAATTAAAGCCATTCGGAGCCGTATATACTTATCATTATGGGTCCAGAATCCCCTACCCCACCTCCTGAAGGAGCACCTGAAGCTCCTCATCGGTCTATCGATAAGATGGCACGCCTTTTCCTTGCTGCGATGAATGAGGTGGCTCAATCATTCCCCGACGAATTCACTGCTCGAAGCCGTCAAACACTTCTCACTGAACGCCATCTGGTTAAAGTGAAATACAATATAAATAAATGCATGAGGGAAGATGCGGCTCAAGCGAAAGACGAAGGAGTGGCATACGAACGTAGTAAGGGCGAGCGAGAAACAAAAAGATCACAAATCCCCTATCTCTATCCGGGGAATAAGCAGGAACTGTTTCTTACGTATGCTGCGCACGCGCTTGGAAAAGTCGCCAGTCCCGCAGACCGTCTTCCGGAATCGTTTATTAATGCACTCATTCAAGAGATGAAACTACGAATACAGAAGCCTGATTGACCTCCCCCTTCTTATCCAACTACCGATACCTGCGTCATGCCGATGACCGGTGGTTTGAAGACTAAGTGATCAGCGGCAGTGAAGAGGCCTCCCATAAGCGCAAGGAGGAATACCGCTGCCACCATATGGCGGAAGTGATGACGTTTGAACTCCATACGAGTCGTAAGCCCGAGCGCAAGAATCACGATGAGTGCTGAGAATACGTAAATGGTGCGGAGCAGGTTCTGCGGTGAGGACACGAGGAATCCGAACATAGATGAGTAGGTTGGTGCTTTCTGAGCTGGCACTTCTTCTACAGCAGCTACTGGGGCTGAGGTTGCCGCCGCAGGCGCTGGAATAGCCGTACCGAGCACTACTGTGCCGCCCGTTTCCGTAGTGGCTATGGCAATCTCTTCGGGATTTTCTGGTTGCGTCGACTCATTCACCGGAGCAAAGGCCGTAGTTTGCTTCGGACGACCAAACATCTGCACCACGAAGGTAGTCTTCTTTCCCTTGTACTCCCCTTGTGCGGTAGCGATGCCAATTTCCGTAAACTTTCCGTTCAAAATGTTCGCGCGGTGCGTCGGTGAATCCATCCAGGCTTCCTCAACATCTTCTGAGTCAGCGAAGTTAACGGCAAGGTTCTCGCCTGCATAGCTGAAGGAGTAGCCTGCCTGCTGAAACCAGGTCCACGAGGTCTGTCCGTCGGGAGAGTTGTGCGCAAAGTACCCTTTTGCCGCCATATCATTCGCTTTTGCTTGCGCCGCGGCGACGAGCTTCGGGTTAATAGTGAGTGTCCCGAGGTTATCCTGCTTGCGGTCATCGTTTGCAAGATCAACTAGCGTTGAGGTGATAACGGCAGCCAGCTGGTTGGTTTCAATAAGGGTACGCAGGTACACCGCAGCCATGAAGAAGCTTCCAATAATAAGAACGGTGAAGATGGAAATGCCCGCAATACTGAATAGGTGACGCGCCGGATGGGGACGGTGTTGACCGGGAAGATTTCCTGGTATTGACATACGAGAAATATACCACCTAACTCTTACTCTGTCAGCCTAGGTAAAGCGCACGCTCTTACTGGGGAGCGCTTCAACGAATTTCCCATAGCGGGCGTCGCTCGGATCCTGCTTATAGTTTATCTGGGTGATGAGTACGTTGTATTCATTCCCTATCTTCCCTCTCGTCTCTATAAGAATGCGGAAGGTAGCTACTTTTGCAGCGGGAATCTTTGCATACACGATAGTGCCTACGGTGAGTTGCGATACTGCCTCTCCGGTAACGGAGATAGTGGTTGTCGC
>DAORIN010000042.1:0-4928 GCA_035438545.1 Minisyncoccota bacterium
GAAAGTAACGCGGGGCGCCGTAGAGAATGCGGTATCCGCAGCAGCGATACTGCTCACTACCGAAGCTGCCGTTGCCGATCTTCCAGAACCAAAGACCGCTCCTTCTGGAGGGGATATGGAAGGCATGGGCGGAATGGGATTCTAATCCAGCGCACTAGCCCCGCGAAAGCGGGGTTTTTGCTATACTAAGGACATAACCCCTCATATATGACTATCCTCTATATCGTGCTCGCACTCGTCGTTATCGTGCTCGTATGGTTTGTGCTTGCGTACAACGGTTTTGTCACGCTTGTTAACCGCGCTAAGGAAGCATGGTCTGACATCGAAGTACAGATGAAGCGCCGCTATGACCTCATCCCGAACCTCGTTGAAACGGTGAAGGGATACGCCGCTCATGAGTCGAGCGCGTTTGAAAACGTCACCAAGGCACGCGCTGCTGCTATGGGTGCAACGGGTGTTGAAGGCCACGCTCAAGCAGAGAACATGCTCACCGGTGCATTGAAGTCGCTCTTCGCCGTTGCAGAAGCATATCCAGACCTTAAGGCGAACCAGAACTTCCTCCAGCTCCAGGCTGAGCTTGGAAACACCGAAGATAAGATTCAGGCAGCGCGCCGATTCTATAACGGCACCGTCATGTCTCTTAACACGGGCCTCGAGCAGTTCCCGGGGAACATTGTTGGCGGAGTATTCGGCTTCACGAAACGCGAATTCTTCGAGCTTGCTGAAGGAGAGGAAGCAGCACGCCAGCCAGTGAAAGTCGCGTTCTAATGAGCGGCAAGGTCTTCTACAACAAACTCATTCGGGATCTCATTCCCGAGAAGATTGCGAAAGCAGGAGCCTTGTGTGAGACGCGCGTATTAGACGAAACGGAGTACGAGAAAGAACTCCTGAAGAAAGTTGAAGAAGAGGGAAGTGGAGTTGCGGCAGCGACAACGCGCGAAGAACTCATCGAAGAGTTAGCGGATGTGCAGGATGTCATCGATGAGATTAAGAAGTTGAAGAACATCACCGAAGAAGAAGTGAGGGCGGCACAAGCGGTAGCACTCAAGAAAAAGGGAGGATTCAGTAAACGCCTCTTCCTTCTATGGTCGTCAGACGATGGGTACACAACTAACGAAAAGAACCATGGCTAATCTCTACCAAGAACGTTCAGAGAACTTGTTCAAGACCTGGGGCCTCATGCTCGGGTTCTTGCTTGTGGTTATGGCGGTAGGGTGGGCAATTGCTGGCTACTATGGTGATCCGTCCATTCTCTATATAGCAGTTGCGTTCGCTCTTTTTGCGAACGTAGGAAGCTACTGGTTCTCCGATAAGCTCGTCTTGTCTATGACGGGCGCAAAGCCCGCAACACGCGAAGAATACTTCGACTTCTACACCGTTACCGAGAACTTAGCGATTACTGCAGGACTCCCGCTCCCCAAGCTCTATGTCATCAATGATCCCGCACCAAACGCGTTTGCTACCGGACGCGACGAGAAGCATGCGGTAGTTGCGGCAACGACGGGGCTTCTTTCGATGATGAACCGCCAGGAACTTGAAGGCGTTATTGCGCACGAGCTCTCCCATGTGAAGAACCGCGACATGCTCGTAATGACCATTGCGGTGGTGCTTGCAGGCTTCGTGGCGATAGTCGCTGACATCTTCCTGCGTGTCTCGATGTATGGTGGTGATCGTGATAACAATAAAGGAGGCGCACTCTTCGCTATACTTGCGGTGGTTGCGGTCGTTCTCGCCCCTATCGCAGCAACGCTCATCAAGCTTGCGGTCTCTCGTCGTCGCGAATATCTTGCGGACGCGTCGGGCGCACTTCTGACGCGCTACCCCGAAGGTCTCGCCTCCGCCCTCGCAAAGCTCGGCAGCTATCAAGGACCGATGAAGAGTGCTAATCATGCAACCGCACACCTATTTATTGCTAATCCATTCGGTAAGTCTGCAGGGAAGTTTGTGAACGGTCTCTTCGCCACCCATCCTCCTATTGAAGACCGCATCAAGCGGCTTACTGGAAACTAAACTTGTGTAGGTGCGGTAGAAAAGACCGCCGTTACGAAAGCAGGTGCTGAGATACTATTCAGATGGTATCTGTTGCTAGTCTTAAGTACCCAAAGAAAAGTCATCGTAAAAAGGTGACGCCACCAAAGTATTCTGCTGCTCTCGCGGAATTTTTTGGGATAATGATGGGGGATGGTGGTATTGGTAATCCGTGGCAGGCGACCATAACATTAAATTCGAAAAAGGATCTTTCATACTCACGCTATGTCAGCGCGCTTACGCAGCGGCTTTTTCACATCACTCCTCAGGTATTTAAATACAAAACGAAAAAAGCGCTCAGGATTTTAATTAACAGCGTTACAATTATTGATTTCCTGGTATCTCAAGGGTTACTACGGGGCGATAAGATTGCACAAGGATTGAGTATTCCTAAGTGGATATTAGAAAGTAGTCCTTATCGACGTGCCTGTATCCGTGGTCTCGTCGACACTGATGGATGCGCCTACATTCATACGCATGTTGTTGCTAACAAAGTGTATAAAAATATCGGGTTACTTTTTTCAAGCTATTCTCCGCACCTTATTGCTGAGGTAGCTGCGATATTTGAAGAATTCGGCATTATGCCGCATATTACTACTCGAGGAACGGATATATACATATATCGAGCAGAATCAGTCGCTCGGTATCTGCAAGTATTTGGCTCTTCTAACCCGCGTATTACTTCAGTTTATGCGGAATGGAAACGTGTCCGAGCGGTCGAAGGAGCACGCTTGGAAAGCGTGTAAACCGAAAGGTTTCGAGGGTTCGAATCCCTCCGTTTCCGCCATGGAATATCAGGGAAAAGTAATAGGCGGAAGCCGTCGCGCAAACGCGCTCGGGTTCCCAACGGCAAATATTGCGTTTAACGATAGTACCGCTCATGGCGTGTATGCCGCGCGCGTCACGCTTGATGATAAGGACTATCAGTCGGTTGCGTTCGCTGACCCTGCGCGCGGCGTGCTCGAAGCACACCTCTTTGACTTTGATGGCGATCTATACGGGAAAGATATTTCCATTACGCTTATACAAAAACTGCGTGACAGCGAACGCTTCGAGAACGATGAGGACCTTAAGGCAGCGATGGTGCGTGACGCGGAACAAGCGCGTAGCGTACGGGAGTGTAAGGACGTAGAGTAATACTCATGTTTACCGGCATCATCCAAAAGACCGTACCTATTACTGCTACCAGCACAGTAGGGAAGAACGTGCGTCTTTCGGTGAGTAAACCTGCTGGCTGGAAATTAACGAAAGGTCAGAGCATCGCGGTAGACGGCGTCTGTCTTACCGTCATTTCCCAGACCTCGCGCACCTTTACTGCAGACGCCATGCCGGAAACTTTGAAGAAAACTACCGTCGGATCATTTACTCCCGGACGCATCGTTAACCTTGAACGCGCCTTGAAACTCTCTGATCTTCTCGATGGTCACCTCATTCAAGGGCACGTTGATAGTCGTGCAGAGGTAGTGAGCGTCGTGAGTCACGGTACTTCAAAACTCATCACGATACGGGTGCCTGCGTCGCTTCTCAAAAAAATCGCACTCCATGGTTCGGTTGCCGTAAACGGAACATCGCTCACGGTAGCCAAACGTGTCGGTAATAATATTTCCGTTGCGCTCATTCCGTATACCCTTGCTCATACGAATCTCGGTACGCTAAAAAAGGGAGATCTGGTGAACCTGGAGACCGACTTTTTGGCCCGCCACCTGACGTCGGGCAATCGTGCTAAAGTGAAGTCCAATGCAACGCGGAGAATACCAAAAAGCACGCGAAACTAAGGATGGGAGCGCCCTCTCGGTGGGTCTTGTCGTCTCTTCCTTTAATACAGATATCACCGGCGGCATGCTCGAAGGTGCCCTCGCCACCCTCAAGGAGTGGGGAGTGAAAGAAGATCGAATCCACGTACAACATGTCCCGGGCGCTTACGAGCTTCCGTACGGGTGCCAGCAGCTTATCGATGACAAGAAGCCGGATGCGGTCATTGCTATCGGCTGCGTCATAAAAGGTGACACCGATCATGACCGCTATATCGCGGATGCTGCCGCAAATGGTCTCATGCGCGTCATGCTTGATACAAAGACTCCAATTTCTTTTGGAGTCATTACCACCAACAATCTTGAACAGGCCGTTATTCGTTCCACCGGAGAGACTAATAAAGGGAGGGAAGCAGCGCTTGCGGTGCTTGAGTTGTTGCTGCCGTGAGATCGCTTTTTCTCGTACTCGCCATAGTAGTCATAATTGTTGGCGCGTATTTTTATTTTCAGCCGAAACCGACGTACGCACTTGCCACTATCGAAGTGGTCGCTACACCCTCAGCGCGCGAACAGGGATTAAGCGGACGGACCGAACTGGCGCCCGACTACGGCATGCTCTTCGTGTTTCCGGAAGACGGTGACTATGCATTCTGGATGAAAGACATGCTGGTACCTATCGATATCATCTGGGTTACGGAAATGGGAACTATCGCTGGTATCGAGCATTCGGTTTCCCCCGATACCTATCCAACGGCGTTTCATCCGCCGTACCCCGTGCGCTATGTACTCGAGACGCGCGCAGGCGTTGCACAAGAAAAAGGATGGTCCGTCGGAACTGAGCTCTCTCTTCCTATACCTCGTTAGCGTGGTATAATCTGAACGGACCGGCCCAGGCGATCGCTCCTAGCTCTGCTAGGGGAGGAAAGTCCGAACACCGGCTAGCAATAGCAGCAAGGTAGCGGGTAACGCCCGTCCGCCGCAAGGCGCGAGGTGCGAACAGTGACGTCTGCGGCGAAAGCCAACGAGATCCTTCGGGATTAATTCCACCGAAATGTGGAAATGAAACGGCAAAATCCTTACCCCGGTGCAAGGCCGTGCCCTCATAAGAGGGAGCGCCGCTCGAGCCGGAGGGTAACCTACGGCCCAGAT
>DAORIN010000043.1:0-4904 GCA_035438545.1 Minisyncoccota bacterium
CAAAGAACGCCAATACGAAAATCCGGAAAAATCTGAACTAGTTTCTTGTTTGGTGCCGAGAGTGGGAATCGAACCCACACGACATTTCTGTCTGGGGATTTTAAGTCCCCTATGTCTACCAATTCCATCATCTCGGCAGTGGTGTTCTTGAGGCCCGAGCGGGAATCGCACCCGCGCATGGAGGATTTGCAGTCCCCAGCGTTACTACTTCGCCATCGGGCCGTACTTGATGATATTAGCCTAATTCTATGTCTCGAGAAAGCTCATCAAGATGTTGGCGATTCTGTTCTCCGTAGTCGAACTCGAAGCGAACGAAGGGGAGTACGGCAAAGCGTCCTTCCTTCTTTAAAAAGTCTCGAAAGAGATCTTTGTGGCGCTTCAGGAATTCAAGGGCGTGATCGCGTTCAGCGTCAGGGAAGATACTCACATATACCGTAGCGTTCTTGCGGTCTGGTGATATCTCAGCGCGGAGCGGAGTGATTAAGGTCTCACGGCCCGCTTCAAGCGCAATATAGTCGGCAGCCAGGTGCACGAGGCGCTCTGCTGCTTTCTCGTCGCGTACGCTCATAGTTAGTTCTCTACGACGCGGAAGGCGACGAGTACGTCTCCTCCTGCTATTTCAGTCTTTGACTCTACCTGGAGCCCGAATTCGCCTTCAACGTGGATTTCTGAGACGTCAGCACGCGCTACCTGAAGGTTCAGAATACGTCCTCCGGCAAGATCAATACCGCGACGAGAGATCTTTACCTGATCGTTTACCGAGAGCATGCCGGACACAAACTTTGCGCCGAGCACCTGCTTATTGCCGCTCATAGAGAACGCTTTCAAGACCTTGAGTTCACCGAGTATTTCCTCCGTGCGCATCTTTGGTGCACGCTCTATCAAGAGGTCAGCAATGCGCTTCTCAAGCTCATAGATAATGGTGAAGCTCTCAATAGGAACGTTGACGCGTTCAGCTAGCTCGCGTGCCGATGATTCGGTAGCTGCATGGAAGGCGATGATGACGCCGCCAGCGGCTGCTGCGGTCTTCACATCGTTCTCTGACACGGAGCCGATACCGGAGGAAAGAATCTTCACGGCAACGCGCTCATGCGTAAGCTTATCCACGAGTCCGGTAATCGCTTCAATGCTGCCGGTCACGTCGGCCTTAAGAACGACAGGGAGCACCGTCTTTCCGGAAGGGTCCTGCATCGCAATGGTGTTTTTGATAACAGGAGGAGCAGTGATGAGTTTCTCTGCTTCTTTCTTGGTCGCAACGCTCGTAAAGAGCTGACCTGCTGACGGCAGGACGCTCCAGCCTGCTACAACTACCGGCTCAGACGGTCCAGCTTCTTTGATGCGAGTTCCCTTGAAGTCTTCAAGGAAACGTACGGGCGCCATAGAGGCTCCGGCAACGACTACGGTTCCGGTAGTGAGCGTACCGTTCTTAACGATAAGGGTTGCAGACACGCCTTGCTTTGGATCGGCAGAGGACTCGAGCACAAAGCCTGAGGCGGGAAGTGAAGCGTCTCCTGTGAGTTCTGCAAGATCAGCGGTGAGAAGCACGAGGTCCAGAAGCTCAGGAACGCCTTCACCGGTTTTGGAGGAGACGGGAGTAAAGGGAATAGAACCACCAAGGCCTTCAAGATAGATGCCTGCTTCAAGTGCTGAGATCTTCGCTTTCTCCGGGTCAGCACCGTTCTTATCAATCTTGGTGAGAGCGACCACAAACGGAATGCCGGCTGCCATTATTTCTTCGTATGCTTCCTTGGTTTGCGGCTTCACGCCTTCATCGCTTGCGATAACCAGAATAGCGATATCTGCCGCTGCAGCACCGCGCGCTCGAAGCGCTTTAAATGCCTCGTGTCCTGGAGTGTCGAGGAAGGTGATTTTACGCACCGTTCCTTCGTGCTCGTGCTCGGCTACGTAGGCAGAGACGTGCTGGGTAATACCGCCCGCTTCGCCTGCGGTAACGTTCGACTTACGGATGTAGTCGAGAAGTGAAGACTTCCCGTGGTCGATGTGACCCATGACGGCCACGATAGGGTGGCGAGTGGTAGATGCCATAATATAGTCAGTACACCACGCGCCTTCCGTAAAATCAATTGAGCGCGTATCGTAGTGGTATGGGAATGCGTATCTATCTCGACTATGCAGCTGCCGCTCCAGTCTCTCCTGGGGCGTTGAAAGCGTACACAAAAGCGGTGAAAGCGTTTGGGAATCCGTCTGCGGCGCACGAGGAGGGACGGGCAGGGAAGGCAATTCTCGAGGACGCTCGTAAGCGCATCGCGCACCTCGCTGGCGCAAAGCCAGACGCTATCGTTTTTACCGCAGGCGCTACCGAGGCAAACGCCCTAGCCATACAAGGGCACGTGAAAGCACTCCAAGAGCGTGGCGTGCCTTTAGAGAAGATCCACCTCCTCTATCTTCCTGGTGCGCACGCCTCTACTGATGCGGCTATGACCATGCTTGCTAAGGAAGGCGCTCGGGTTGAGCTACTTCCTATAAAAGATGGCGACATTGATCTCACAACACTTGCCGGACTACTTCGTCCAGAGACCGCACTCGTGTCTATGGAGGCCGTTTCTTCGGAGACCGGTGCCCGCTTTAATACACGAGGGGTACGGCAAGTGCTCGATGCGCATAGCGGCGCTCCCGTTCTTCTTCATGTCGACGCTACCCAGCTACCCTTTGCTGAGTCCTTTGAACGTACGCGTCTTGCCGCTGACCTTATATCGCTTGATGCACAGAAAGTCGGTGGCGTGCGGGGAATTGGCTGCCTTATCGTCTCACCACGCACAACGCTTCTTCCGGCTATCGGAGGCGGAGGGCAAGAGCGCGGCCTCCGCTCTGGAACAGAAACTCCTGCAGCGGCTCTTGCGTTTGCGATAGCGCTCGAAGAAGCCGCCGGTGCACGTGAAGCGTTTACCGCCCGAGCGCTTGCTGCACGTAACGCATGCATTGCTACCATCACCTCAGCTCTACCTGACGCTGTGGTGAACGAAGGAAAAGAGAACGTAGCGCATATTTTGAACTTCTCATTCCCAGGACGCGATACTGATTTCTTAGCAGCACTTCTTGATGAACGCGGCATTGCCGTATCCACGAGAAGCGCGTGCGAAACCGACTCAGTGGAAGGGTCGCGTGCGGTCCAGGCACTCACCGGCGACTCTGCACGCGCCACTGCAACACTGCGCATCTCGTGGGGTCCTGTTACTAAAACCGACGACCTCAGACGCGCTATGACCGCCCTTATCGAAGCCGTTCGCTTCATCGACCACACCCGTCTCTAGTGGTATAATGCACATATATGGACATAGAAGACCTTTCTAAAAGTCAGCTTCTCCTCCTCACCATACTGGTAAACTTCGTGGTCTCTATCGCCACGGGCGTGTTAACGGTATCGCTTCTTGATGAGGCACCGACCACGGTCACACAAACGGTGAATCGCATCGTTGATCACACCATCGAGACCGTCACCACGCAGGTCCCAACTATTGGAAAAGATTCGACACCGTCCTCCGAAGAATTGCTTACCGCTGCCATCGCCGAAAACGCAGAGCACATGGTGACCATTTCGTACCGTGTCGGCGCTGAATCCACTGTCGTAAACGGACTCTATCTTCCAAGTACGCGCCTGGTGATGACAGCATCAAGCAATATGCCAGGACACATAACGGTAACGTTCCCGAACGGTGCTGCGGTAGAAGCAGACCGCACCGCTTCAGACGGCACGCTGATGCGCTACGGTTTCGCCGCTGATGCAGTGCTCCCGCAAGCCTCTACTCTCACACTCGTCCCCGCGTCATCGTTGAAGCAAGGGCAAACCATTATCGGCCTATCTGCTGACGGCAAAGCAGTCACCGGCATTATCGGTAAGGTGGACACGGACGGCATTCATGCAGAACTTCCTGCTGTCTCTCCTGGCGCACCTATCGTGAACCTCTCGGGCGCCGTAATCGGCATAGCCGCCGGAGGCAATCTTTTCTATACCGCTGATCGCATCAGTACATTACAAGCCGCTCCGTAAGCAATTATTCATTCACTCGTCTTCACCTCTATGCCCCCATTCAAGAACTTCACTACTAAAGCAAAAGAAGCCATCCGCAAAGCGCATGAGCTCGCTATCGAGCGGGGACAGAACCATGTCTCACCGCTCCACCTCCTTGCTGCCCTCATCCACCAGGAAGAGAGCCTCGTGTTTTCTGTACTTGATCGCATGGATGTAGACACCATGCTCTTAGCTGACACGCTTCTAGAGAACCTCGAAGCACCTGAGACCAGCTCCACCCTTTCTCCGTCGTATCAGCTCTATCTCACTCCCGATCTTGCGCAGTCTCTTGAGGCGTCAGGCAAAGTCGCTGCACGCATGAATGATGCGTTTGTGGGGACTGAGCACCTCTTTGTAGCGGTCCTTGAGCATCCGGGACCTGCGGGCGACATTCTTTCCCGCTTCAAGATTGATGCAGATACCGTACAGCTGGTTCTGAAGGAATTGAAGAACGCCAAGGACGGTCAGGTAGTGGAACCAAAGAAGTTCCGCGCACTCGCGAAATACACGCGCAACCTCACGAAGCTTGCGTCAGAAAATGCGCTTGACCCGGTCATTGGACGCGATCAGGAAATTCACCGCGTGATTCAGATTCTTTCTCGTCGCACCAAAAACAATCCGGTCCTCATCGGTGAAGCAGGTGTGGGTAAGACGGCTATTGCCGAAGGTCTTGCGTCGCGCATGGCTAATAACGAAGTGCCCGAGTCGTTGAAGAACAAGGAACTCCTCTCCTTAGACCTTGGTCTCATGATTGCAGGCACAAAGTATCGCGGTGAGTTCGAGGAACGCATGAAGACCGTGATGAAAGAAGTAGAGCGTGCAGAAGGGAAGGTGATTCTCTTTGTGGACGAGCTCCACACACTCGTAGGGGCGG
>DAORIN010000044.1:0-4633 GCA_035438545.1 Minisyncoccota bacterium
TGAACTGCACTGGTTCCGGTTTAATGATGGAGTTATAGGTGTTTATTTTCTTTGCCCCAAAGCCCCATCCGTCCATGACCATCACCATCTGCACCTCAGGAAGCGGCTCAATGTTTGCGGCTCCCGTCACCATCTTCTGCGTAAAGCGATGGATGACCAGTAGCTTCGGCGGTAGATCATGTTCACGAACAAGATCAGCAAGATACTGCGCGGCATAGTTCACGTCAGCAGAAGACACGGTACCGATAACGTCGCCCGGTGGTTCTCCTCCTTTCATGGAGAACTCGGGATCAATTGCCAAGTGCACGTTCGGGAGCGCGAGGTACTTATCAAGGAGTGGGATCTCTTTCTGGAACGTGGAGAGACCGACCTGTATTTCAAGAATCACAATGCCGTCCACTTCGTTTGCCATGTCGATGGCACGCTGAATATGCTCTTCCGGCATACGAAGCTTATACGTGCCGTCCGCCTGCGGACTTCCCTGCGCCGTGACGGCAATGTAGTCGATACCCATCACGACGGGTGTCGTGGGGTCTGCTGCTTCCCATGCCGCCTTCTCACTTTTTAGTTTTGCGAGCACGGTTCCTTTGTCGTACTCACCAAGCACTCCCATCTTTGTTGAGTAGAAGTTTCCGTAGTACGCAACGATGCGATTAAACGGAAGCAGTGCTCCTGCTTTCGGGTACGGCGCATCGGTCACCGGCCACAACCCTTTCGGTGTCGAAGTAGAGGTCGTTGCCGTCTCATCAACGTGTGCAAGAAAGCGCATCTTCTTGTCGTACGCTTCCGTATCCAGTTTCGGTTCTTCTTTTATGTGTTCAGCAACTTTCTCAACGAAATTCTTCTCATCACTTCCCCGGTCATACGTGGTGGCCGCAAGGTGTGGGACCATAAACGCGCCCGCAAGGACGAGTACCGCCCCACCGACGATGGAGATGTGTGCCTTAGACGCTGGAGTGCGTTTCATAGGATTCGGGAGCAATGACCGGAGCACGACGCTTTCCGCGAAGGGTAATACCAATTAAGAGCACACACAGACCAAGTATAGGAAGCAGCACCATGAGCCAAGCATACGGAAGCCCGAGGTACGGCGTAAGAAGCACAAGAATACCAAGGAGGATAAGAATACTGCTGCGTGCCATGCAGGCAGTCTATCAAGACGACACCATCACCACAAATTCTCCCCGTATTTCGTCAGGATGCGCCGCGTAATGTGCAGCGACTTCAGCGGGATTTCCTTGTACCAATGACTCATGCATCTTCGTAAGCTCACGCGCAACGGTCACAATTCTGTCTTCAGGAAGTACCTCGCGCAGTGAGACGAGTGCCTTCTCGATACGGTGCGGGGACTCATAGAACACCACCGTCCGTTCGCTGTCAGCTATCTCTTTAAATAGAGTCTGGCGGCCTTTTTTGTGAGGCAAGAACCCAAGGAACGTAAATTCGTTACTATGAATGCCAGCAATAGAGAGTGCTGCGGCTACCGCAGAGGGACCAGGAATGGACTCGATGCGTACATCGTTTCCAAGGCGCTCCCGTACGACGCGTACCAATTCATTTCCCGGATCTGAGATGCCAGGGGTTCCGGCGTCCGTCATGAGCGCGATACGCTTCCCTTCGGCGAGCTGGGAAAGGATGCGATCAGAGGCAAGTTTCCCGCTTCGCGCATGAAAGATAAGGAGTGGCTTCTGTATGTCATAGCGTGCAAGGAGTTTTGCTGACACTCGGGTGTCTTCGCATGCGATGACATCCGCCTGACGCAGTGTCTCAAGCGCACGAAGCGTGATGTCACCGAGATTCCCTATAGGGGTAGCAACGATAGAAAGAGTTCCCATATTAGTTGGCGACGAGTTCGTCCGCTACCTTATAAATGTCGCCCGCGCCCATCGTGACGACAATGTCACCCTCACCTGGTTCCGTCTCAAAGTACCGACGAATTTCAGTGAAGTCTGCCGCCTTGGCGTCCGTTCCGTTCTCTTCAATCTTTCGTGCAAGGATGCTATTAGACATCGTGCCATCATCCTCTTCACGCGCTGCATATATAGGAGCGATGAGTACCCGATCCGCGTCTTTGAATGCTTTTGCAAATCCCGCCAGAAGATCGCGCGTACGACTAAAGAGGTGCGGATGGAATGCGACGTAGAGCGTGCCGTGCGGTTTCTTCTTAAACTCGGCAAGCGTCTTTTGTATGGCAGTCGGATGATGTGCGTAGTCATCGTAGACGAGAGCACCACGCTTCGTCTTCCCTTTGTAATCAAATCGACGCCAGGTTCCTTCAAACTTTGAGAGTGCGGTACGTATAGTCTTATCCGTTATCTTAGGCGTTGCGATGCGCGCTGCCGCTACCGCTGCACGTGCATTCATCTGATTGAAATCTCCGGGGAGTGCGAGTTCGTATGCTGGCTCTTGTGTGTAATCGATAACCTTCGCTGAGAGTCCGCTAAGGAGTGGCGCAATATTCTTATCCTTCGGATTAGTAACTATCACTGCGGCCTTTTTCATAAGCGCGAGAAACGACTCTTGCACTGCTTCAAGGTTCGGATAGTAATCGGTGTGATCCCACTCAATGTTCGTGACCACCAGCACTTCAGGAGCGAGCGTAAGGAAGTCTCCTTTATATTCACAGGCCTCTACTACCAACCATTCAGAGGTTCCAGAAAGATAGTTTGATTTGAAGTCTTTGACGATGGAACCAATGACCGCTGATGGAGAGACGCCCGCATCACTTAAAATGCGTGCCGCCATCGCAGTAGTTGTGGTCTTCCCATGCGTACCTGCTATCGCAATGGTGCGCTTCCCTTTTGATACCTCTCCGAGCATTTCAAAGTATGACTTCTGCGGAAGCCCAAGCTCAGCCGCACGCATGCGCTCTGCGTTATCCTCCCACGCCGCTTCCGTGTAGATGACCATGTCCGCATCTGCCGGTACGTTCTCGGCGTTCTGTCCGATGCGTACGCTCATGCCTTTTTCTTTAAGAAGCTCAGTCGTCGGACTTTCTTCGCGGTCTGATCCTGAGACGTTCCACCCGTCATGGTGTAGCAGCTGCGCGAGCGCGCTCATACCGATACCGCCGATGCCTATGAAATACGCCTTTTTCGGGGACATATCGCTACTCTATCACTTCAATGGTATACGTGCCTTCTGCGAAGAATTGAGCGACAAGACCACGGAATGTTTCTGAGTCCTGGCTTATGAAGAAGCGAAGTGTGCCCGTTCCTTCTTCTGATGCTCCCCAGGCCTCTTCTACTTTCTCTCCGACAGCAACGGCAGGATTATAAAGGCGCGTGCTACTCCCAAGTTCACGTTTAAAACTTTCGAGCGCGAGCGGATAGTGCGTGCACGCAAGCACTAGTACATCAAATACTCCCGTCTTTTCTCCAAGCGCGCTGTTCACGATACGATCCACCTCTTCTGTACGCGCTCCTGCTTCTATAGCCCCGGCTAACTCAGGAATAGCAATTGCCTCCACTTCCTTCCCAATCATATGGAACGCGTTCTGATAGATACCGGAGTCTATGGTCGCACTCGTGGCGACTAGACCAATGCGCTCGGTACTTCCTTTAAAGGAACGAACGCTCGGGCCCACCATCTCTATTATTTGTCCCTGCCCTATAGAAAGCGTGTCGAGGAGCGAAAGCGCTAGCGATGTGGACACACTGTTACAGGCGCTCACATAGCGGGTCGCGCCGTGCCGCTGCAGAAACGCGAGTGCGTTTCCCGTAAGTGAGAGGAGTTCTTCTTTTGAGCGGGGGCCGTACGGGGCGTTTCGTATATCGCCAAAATAGATGAGGTCTGCCTTAGGCAAGCGGGTACGTATTTCTGTGAGAACCGTAAGTCCACCCGAGCCTGAATCGAAAACACCGATCATAGGGCGCGCACCAGCGCATTAAACTGGTCGCCTCGATCATACTCATTCTTGAACATACCAAAGGAAGCAAACGCAGGAGAAAGGAGTACGGCGTCTCCCGACTCTGCGGAACGCGCCGCTTCTGCGACTGCCGCCTCAAGCGTGTCATATACCGACGCTCCTGTAAGGAACTCGAGCACGCGATTAGTGCCGGTGCCGGGAAGAAGAATGATTCGTTTTGCTCGGTTCCCTACTGCAAGCAGCAATGCATTCATGTCGAGCCCTTTATCGGATCCACCCATAATAAGGACGATGCCCGTAGTTTCTGGAAGCGCTGCAAGTGCGGCAAGGGTTGCCTCAGGCGTCGTTGCTGTCGTGTCGTTATAAAACCTCACGCCATCTTTTTCACGAATGAGTTCAAGGCGACCCGCCACACCCGTAAAGGAGGCGAGTGCCTTTTTGGCAGCGTCAGTTGATACCCCGAACGCTTCAGCGGCAGCGAGTGCGCACGCAGCGTTTGCACGATTATGCATTCCCGGAATACCAAGTTCACTTTCTCCTATGGCGTTCGGATCAGCGATGACAACGTTTGAGACTATCGCTTTGCCTACATACTTTTCTTTAATGAGTTCGGCGACAGCGCTTCCAAGTACGAGTGTGTCGTCGGGGCCTTGGTGGAGAAATATCTCTGCCTTATCAGCCAGGTAGTCATCCATACCTTCGTAGTAGTCCTGGTGATCGGGGAAAAGATTCGTGAACACTGCAATGTGTGGTGAAAGCTCTTCG
>DAORIN010000045.1:0-4453 GCA_035438545.1 Minisyncoccota bacterium
AGGCATCTTCGGTATGAACGCTGCGGGCTTCAAGCAGTACATCGAGCACATCGCTGATCGCCGTCTTGAACGTGTGGGACTTCCTGCGCAGTACCACGTTGAGAACCCATTCCAGTGGATGAGTGAAGCAGTTGACCTTAACAAGGAGAAGAACTTCTTTGAGACCCGCGTCACCGAATACAAGACTGGAGGTCAGTTGAGCTGGTAGGTGCAAAATTCCATAGTTGTGGCATAATACGCCACAGGATGTTCTTGCACGAGAGAACTTCCAGACCGGGAGCTAGAAAATGAATTGGTTACTCGCCGTACCAGGCGTAGCGATGCTCGTAGCGAGCTTCGTGTTCCACAGGCTGGCAAAGCTTGAGGAAGTAAAACTCAAGAAGTTAGAAGGCAAAGGCACGCTCGGGAATGCCACCATTGTTGAGAAAAAAAGAAGGCTCCACCACACGGTGGTACAGCTCCATAGCTGGAGCGTAGGTTTTCTTTTCGGCGGCATTCTCGCCGTCGCCATTGGTCCCTATTTTTTCGAGTGCGTCGACTTCTAATCGGTCAAAACAGCGCTCGCTTGGCTTCGGCCTTGCGAGCGTTTGTTCATATATATAACGAGAAACTCCACCGCAGCGGAGTAATCTCTGTAGGACATGGTACTGGCTTAGACGGCTAAAGCTGGTGTCGGCTCAAGAACCCCATCCTATCGAGGCAGGCATGAACCCTAGATGAAGGGTTTATTTTAGTGGCAATACACGTCGTAAATCGGCGAGCCCCACCGGCTTTACGAGGTAGTCGGTAAACCCAGACGCACGCCCTCGCTGGCGATCCTGCTCAAGGCTATACCCGGACAGCGCGATGATGGCACCCGTGTATCCCTTTGCTCGAAGCTCCTTAGCGACGTGATAGCCGTCGTGGTCGGGGAGATCGATATCAAGCAATACCGCGTCGGGTCCCGTATTCAGGGCTTTTTGTATTGCTTGCTCGCCGTCATAAGCATACTCAATCGTGCATCCAGACAGCTCGAGAAGTTTCCCGACACCCCACGCAGCAGCGTCATTATCGTCAACCACCAGGACGGAGCAGTGGGTCATGCTTGCAGGTGTTGCGGCAACGCTTGGAGAAGGTGCACCAGAGGCTCGCTCAACCCTGAGTAGGGGAAGTCGTATTGAGAAGGTGCTGCCGCTTCCTTGACTTCCACTCACGGCCTCGACGCTCCCGTCGTGCATCTCTACGAAACTTTTTACAAGCGACAGTCCGATGCCGATGCCTTTACGCGTGCGCTCACCCTGTTCTATCTGCAAGAACGGATCAAAAATACTTGCAAGCATAGAAGAAGGTATACCGACGCCGGTATCAGTCACCCGGACCGTTACCCACTGATGATCTTGCGCGACCTCTAGCGTAATAGCGCTTCCTTCCTCAGAGAACTTAGAAGCGTTCGTAAGTAGGTTGGTTACTGCCTGCTCAATGCGCAGCGGATCCACATGCACGATGAGGCGGTCTTCAGGAAGGTTCACTGAGAGGGTCTGGGTACGTTCGGCAAAGTGTCCTTTGGTAGAGAGGATAGCGCGCTCCACCACGTTCTGTATCGCTATCTTTTCTTTCTGGAGTGAGAGCTTGTTTTCGTTTATACGCGTTACATCGAGAAGGTCATCAAGGAGACGTCGCACTGCGCGTAAGCGCTCATCCATTACTTCAAGGATGCCCGCCCGCTCACTTCCCGCAGGCTCAGAAAGGCGTAGCAGGTCAACAGAACTCACTACGGGCGCCAGCGGGTTGCGCAGTTCGTGCGCAAGCATCGCCATGAACTCACTCTTTGCTTTGTCTTGGTAGGCAACTTTTGCAAGCGCTGTTGAAAGCGATTCCATCTGTGTTTTCATGAGGTTCGTGGTCATGCGCCGCTCTTCTTCTATAGAAGAAAGGATGAAGAAAATGATCGCCACGATGTTGAGGAATATTTCTGTCTGAAATAGGCGCATACCAAGGACTGCGTGTTCAACTGCTAACGGACCGACATAGAGACTGCTGAGGGCAAAGCAGGACAGTATAAGGAGAGCAAGTGTGATGAAACGCGGGCGCAACCGCAGCGCTATCCAGAAGAGGGGGATAAGGATGAAGTAGGCAAGCGAGATACCGACGACACTTGTTGAGGAAGTGAAGAAGAGGAAGTAGGACAGGGTGGCAAGGAACCCGAACGGAACCAGGACCTCTATCCACTGCCAGAACGTGCGGGAGAATCGAGGCTTCGCGAACCAACGAATAACAAAAGGGGAGATGATAAGGAGGCTGAATACCGTGGCGGCATACCAGGACGCCCAGGTTACGGTTGAGGGCGGGAGGTTATAGAGGTGGTAGTGGAGGTGGCGTGCTACCGTTCCGATGGTTGGAACCACCACTGATGCGACGAGAGCGACTCCGATAAGCGTGAACATGTCCTTAGACCGCCGGAACAAAGGATCGAGCTTAAAGGTTCTGAGAAGGTACGCGCCGAGAACTGCCTGAAGCGTGTGGGCTATAGGGAGGAAGAGGAGGTATACCGGAGAGGCTCCCGAGAGCACATACCCTATAAGGGAAGCGACAAAGACAAATGGCCAGAGGGCAAATCCTTCAAGGAAGAGTCCGCCGAGCGCAAAGCCTGAGGCAGGGAAGATGAGTCCAGGGGCAGCAAAAGCAGCCGCAGAGAGCCGTGTGGCCGCCACATAGGCCACTAACAGGAGGATACCGGCCCGCCACTGGCGCCCTGAGAGGGGATAGAAGAGCCGTACGCCAAAGAGGGTCATATAAGGGGAGGAGGGGTAATTGCCTCATTACTATAGCAGCTATGGTGAAATGGGCATGAAAATAGGCCGTCTTATAGGGTACCTCCAGGAAATGGCTTATAATAAGGGTTTCTGGACGAATAAACTATTGACATAATAAATATATATGTCGTGGGTATTGACAAAATGAACCCCCGATGATATCCTAGCCCTTGTAAGGCGGTTCGCCACTTTACGTTTATGTCTATCCTTTCTATAGCCCTTATGGGCTTTTTTGCTTTTTCGGGGACCCCTTCGGCCCCCGTTTCAGCACCTACCACCGAACTGTCGGCGGACGTCGCTACCACCAGCGCGCTCGCTCTCAAGGATTCGGCGGTTGTTATCCGTCCCTCGGATACGACCGAACCCCTTTCCGTACTCATGACGAGCTATAACGCCGTCCCGGAACAGACCGACGGTAACCCTATGGTGACCGCTTCCGGTGCTGTTTCTAACCCTGAGGTCATCGCCGCCCGTTCCGTTGACCTTGCTGGGGAGCTTCCGTTCGGTACCGTCATTGCCGTTGAATACGATGGCAAGGATACTGAGAACTGCCGCTTCCATGCGGTGGAGGGTCTCATCGGGTACCGTGTTATCGGTGACTCCATGAACTCCCGTATGCGTAACAAGATCGACATCCTTCTTGACCGTGCCGACACCGTTACGGTCCATGGTAAGGAAACGAACCCCTCCTTGGCGCTCGGCCTTTGTAAGGGAGTTACGGTTCGTGTCGTGGGCCGTATCAAGGTCTCCGATATCCCTGACACCCAGGAGGAGCTCCGTAAGATGATTGAGGGCGACTCACTTGCGATAAACCGCTAATACAAGGCTTCTGAAACACCGCACCCGAAAGGGTGCGGTGTTTCTTTTTACCCACGCCCACATTGACTTATCTTAAGTCCTCGCTAGTATCGGACGTTATGGAGGTTTCGGCCTCCTGTTTTCACTAAGTACCAACGAAATAGGGGAAAACGCACATGCGTGGAAAGAAGCAACGGAAGCGTAAGCTTCGCGAAGCTAAATTGGAACCCGCACGAGCACTGCGGCGCAAGGAAAGAATCAAAAAGCGCCGTGAGCTGCGGGCTGCCGCACGCAAAGGCACCAAGAAGGTGTCGAAAAGCAAGAAACCAAACGCGGCAACGCGTCAATCCACGCAACCGCCCGTTTCGCTCGCTGCCTAAGGGTACGAGCATACGGAATACAGGGGCGCCGCGAGCTATCGCGGCGCCCTCACTTGTTACGTGCTAAAATCCTGGCAACCCACTCCTGGCATGGCGCACCGCATTTCCGTCGATTCTCGTGCAGATCATTCCCGCGCCGGACGCATTTTCGCGACCCTCAAAGAACGATACCCAAAGACGAAACTCACCGGAGTTACTCTTACGCGTGCGTACACCATTGACGCAAAGCTTTCACCACGTGATCTTACGCGCGCTGTCGCGGTGCTCACGAACCCGGTTATTGAAACATCGACGGAGAAGCGAGTGCTTTCACCAAATAAATTTGCATACGCTATCGACATAGGATTCCGTCCGGCAGTGACGGATAATGCGGGCACCACCGCGCGTCAGATGGTAGAGGATGCCATCGGGAAAAAACTTCGTGATGGGGAGAATGTGTACTCCTCCTATTTTGTATTTCTTCAAGGAACGGTCACGAAAGCT
>DAORIN010000046.1:0-4410 GCA_035438545.1 Minisyncoccota bacterium
CCTTCGTAGTAGTCCTGGTGGTCGGGGAAAAGATTCGTGAACACCGCAATGTGCGGCGAGAGCTCTTCGGCACGGAATCCCTGAAGTTGCCAGGAATCGAGCTCAAAGACCGCAACACTTCCGGGAGCAGCGTCAGGAAGAAGCGCGAGCGTGGAAACCCCGCGCACGTTTCCGCCAAGAAGCACATCGTTCCCTTGTTCGCGCAGGATATGCGCAATCATTTCTGTCGTAGTGGTCTTCCCGCGTGTACCGGTAATACCAATGAGCGCAACGCCCGCTTCGCGCGCAAGTCGTGCAAACAAGGCCGTCGACATCGTTACCGGAATACCGTTCTTTTCTGCTTCTTCTATATACGGAGAATCGAGCGGCGTCTTGGGCGCCTTTAGTATCAAGTCGCGGTCCTGAAAGTCTTCGAACGTATGTTCACCGAGCGTGTAGCGGATATTCGGGAACTCAGCGAGTACGGCAAGCGACGGCGCGAGCTCTTCTTTTGACTTAAGATCGGTGACGATGATGTCGGCACCTGAGCGCGCAAGGTAGCGCACGTCCCCGACTCCGCGACCCAATAGGCCGAGTCCCATGACGGTAATACGCTTATCTTTGAAATACGCTCCTGCATCCATAGCAAGCATCGTAGCGCACCCCTTTAAAAAGGCGAACTAGTTGCACTCAGTTACGATAGTCTCTTCTTCGCGGGTAAGGGGTGCTGCTGATTTTGAAACGATGGCTATCTGATACGGACTTGAGATGGCGTCTGTCGTGAGGCAAGAAGTACCTGGTTCAGTGTGGAGAATAGTGATGACGCGTGGACTTCCCGCAACATCTGCAACGGACGCTATGGAAATGCCGTAGCCACCGGTAGCGTGTGTACCATCAAAGACCGCAATGACTTCGCTTCGAGCAAAGTCGACATTCGTCGGCGCTCCGGTGCCGTGCACCAGGAGCCAAAGCGCTTCAAGTTCTTCCTGACTCTTGATGCGATAGTTTTTACGTTCGGTTACTTCGCCTGAATACATGCCTTCATCAAGGATAGTGAAGGCAGGAACGTCTGACTGGCCGGTAACGTGCGGATCAGAGAAGTAGAGCCATGCGCCAAGCAAGATGGCGGCGGCACACGCAATACCAATGATAAGGACGTCTCTCATAAAAGCAGTATAGCGCCCTTTATAGGCGCTATCCCGCTCGGGTGTACATAATGCTTGGTGCACGCTCTAGGATTCGAACCTAGGACCGCTCGAGTATCAGTCGAGTGCTCTACCAACTGAGCTAAGCGTGCGTATTGGCGATACTAGCAGAAATCCCCAGCTACTTCCAGCTTCCCTATTTAGGGCTGCTATAGTTTTTAAAGGAATGATTCACCGCGCTAGAGCGAGAGAATCGAAGAGGCTCCGGCCCATGACCCGGACTTCTACTCTTGAGGAAAAGCTGAGACGACATAAGAATAAGCGACGTATTTGGCGGCGGTGCGTGGCGCGTCTCGCGCTCGCTCAAGCATCTATATAAAAGAAGACGGGGACGCGCATATGCTGCGCGGCCCCATCGAAAGTCTTGTCATTTGAGCCGCGCTTGCGCGGCCGTCCTGCCCGCTTCAGTCAGTTGTACGTAGCCGCCGGAAGTTTCTTCGAGGACATATCTTTTCTTCAGAAGCCAATCGAAATGCTCTTGCCTATCGTCGATGAGCCGTGGTCCCGTATAGGGTTCATTGTTCTCTCGACGCCGCTCGCTTTCATAGAGAGCGGTCAGAAGGCCTAACGATCGGTTTTTCAACGACGGTTCCAGGTACATGCTGATGCGAGGCCAACCTCGAATGAACCTAGTGTGAAGCTTGAGGCCCATGATGCTTTCTCCAAGCCGCAACGTGCGACTTTACCGGGAGACCATAGCACTCTGCAAAGAAAAGCAAAAGCCCCTTTCGGGGCTTTTGCTTTTTGTACCAAAATGAAAGTAAGGAGGAATAGCGCGCTCTTGTGTTCCGCCTATTCCCATCCTGCGAGTCGTCAATTGAGCGACTCGAGAATGTCCCGGGATACGTTATCCGGTGTCCGAGTAGTATTTAAGGATAACTACTATGTCCTCTAGTGTCTTGCGACACAGATCGACCGGATGAGCGCCTTTCGGGCTAACTCGTTCCGATTGGATATGTTCCACGAGCAGCTTCCGCTACCCGTGCCTTGTTACGACTTACTCCCTGTCATTGAATTTGCCGTAGTCCTGCAAAAAGCAAGATATCGGGCACCTCCAACTTCCTTGAGTTGACGGGCGGTGAGTACAAGACTCGAGAACGTATTCACCGTAGTATGGCTGACCTACGATTACTAGGGATTCCGGCTTCAAGAGGTCGTTGCAGACCTCTATCCGTACTGGGGTCGGTTTTTGGGATTTGCTCCACCTTGCGGTCTTGCGTCCTTCTGTACCGACCATTGTATCACGTGTGCAGCCCAAGGCATCAAGGGACATGCTGATCTGGCGTCATCCTCACCTTCCTCCCCCGTGAGGGGGCAGTCTCGCCTGACATAAGTAACAGACAACGAGGGTTGCGTTCGTTACCCCACTGAAGGGAACAGCTCAAGCCACGAACTGACGACAACCATGCATCACCTGCCAAGCACCCTCGAAGGCTCCGTCCCTTTCAGGTCGGATGCAGCTTGGTTTCTAGCCCTGGTAAGGTTCTTCGCTTAGCTACGAATTAAGCCACATGATCCACCGCTTGTGCGAGTCCCCGTCTATTCCTTTGAGTTTTAATCTTGCGATCGTACTACCCAGGCGGCTCGCTTACCGCGTTAGCTTAGTCTCACAGAGGGTCGATACTCCGTAAAACGAGCGAGCAACGTTTAGGGCCAGGACTACTGGGGTATCTAATCCCATTCGCTACCCTGGCTTTCGTGTGTGAGCGTCAGATGAGGGCCAGTGCGCTGCCTTCGCCTTTGGTGTTCCCCACGATATCAACGGATTTCACCCCTACACCGTGAGTTCCACGCACCTCTCCCTATCTCAAGTCATGCCGTTTCGCTTGCAGGCCGGAGGTTGAGCCTCCGGATTTAACAAACGACTAACATGACCGCCTTGACACCCTTTACGCCCAATGATTCCGGATAATGCTCGGGGCCTCTGTATTACCGCTCCTGCTGGCACAGAGTTAGGAGCCCCTTATTCATGTGGTACCGTCAATAATTTCGTCCCACATAAAAGGTGTTTACGTGCCGAAGCACTTCATCCACCACGCGACGTCGCTCCATCAGGCTTTCGCCCATTGTGGAAGTTTCTTGACTGCAGCCTCCCGTAGGAGTATGGGCCGTGTCTCAGTCCCATCGGTGGGGGTCAACCTCTCAGTTCCCCTAAACGTCGTAGCCTTGGTGAGCCATTACCTCACCAACTAGCTGATATTGCGCACGCCGCTCCCGAAGCGATAAATCTTTAACCTTCCGGTACCATCCGGTATTACCTCACCTTTCGGTGAGCTATTCCAGACTTCGGGGTGCGTTCGTACGTGTTACTACCTCGTCTGCCGGTTGCCTTGCGGCCCCCTTGACTTGCATGCCTTATCCACGTCGCCAGCATTCATCCTGAGCTAGGATCAAACTCTCATTAAGAATAGGCGGAACACAAGAATTCACTTGTTTCCTCCTTACCTTTCTATTTTGGTCTCTCTTATTTAGTTTTCAAGGGACGAGCGAACTGCCCGACCCACGTAAGTGGGCCGATAGGAAGATACTACCCTTCCCTATTGGGGGCGTCAAGCGACGTTTTGACGGCCTAGGTAAGCCGTGTTATGGTATTGCTACTGATTGATGTCTTGGAGGAATTGGAAGTGTCAGTTTTCAATCACACATTCGGAACGCTCTATCTTGAAAAACAAGGAGCGGAGACTGAAATCAAGATCGGTGACCACATATGGATTACCCAAATCCATGCCGGTAAGTCACAAGATGCGATACGCATTGAGCGCGACAAAAAATCACTCTGGTTCTTTCACAACGATGAGTGGCGTGACTCATGGTCGGTGGGCGACATTGATGCTCCCGATCTGTTCTTGTTCGACCTACTGCACGAACTCGGTCTCGACATGGTGCCCTACGACGACGGATGGACCGTGATTAAACAAGCTGAGCAGATGTAGTCACCGCATCTTACTGCGCGCGCAGCCTCGGCTGTGCGCGTTTTCTTATACGAGCCATTCCGTCTATACTTCCCCTATGAGTAAGAAAGTGGTCGCCGTCTCGGGCGGATTCGATCCCATCCACATTGGGCACATCCGTTACATCAAGGAGAGTCGCGCACTCGGCGATCATCTCGTCGTTATATTGAATAATGATAATTGGCTCCAGAACAAAAAAGGGTTTGTGTTCATGCCGGAGCAGGAGCGTAAAGAGATTCTTGAAGCGATTGATGGTGTTGACGAAGTCATCATCA
>DAORIN010000047.1:0-4363 GCA_035438545.1 Minisyncoccota bacterium
TCATCGTTCATTTGGAAGGAAGGAGCAGTAGATTCCATATCTGTCGATTATATCGTATAGTCTTCGCATTATGCAGGCAGTAATCATGGCCGCAGGCGAAGGGAAGCGTATGCGTCCGCTCACCCTTGAGCGTCCCAAGCCGCTTATCGAAGTATCGGGGAAACCCATCATCGAACATGTCATCGACGCGCTCCCTGCTGAAATAGATGAGCTCATCATCGTCATCGGCTACAAGGGTGACATGATCAAGAAGCATCTCGGGGACTCATATGGTGGTAAGAAGATCCGTTACGTGCACCAATGGATGCCGGCAGGAACGGCGCATGCGCTATCTCTTGCGCGCCCGTTTCTTTCTGGGAAGTTTCTCCTCTTGAATGCCGACGACATACTAGGGTCCGAAGCGATACAGGAAGCTATGACGCATCCGCTCTCCATCATGGCAATACGTCATGATCAGCCAGAGAAGTTCGGGGTCATTAAGACTCGAGCCGACGGGACGATGGAGTCCATTGTCGAGAAACCAACAGAGTTCATAGGGAATCTGGTGTCTACCGGAGCTATGGTGCTCGACGACAGACTCTTCGGATATGAAGCGGCTAAGCACGAAGCGACGGGCGAGTACTTCATGACCCACCCTTTGAGCCTCATGGCAGCAGAGCACCCGGTGGTAGTCGTTGAGCAGCCGCTCTATATCCCCGTAGGATACCCGGAAGACATCCCTAAGGCTGAAGCGAAGTTAAAGGAGTTGGGGCGTTGAAGGGAAGGGGGACGTAGTATAAGGTAAAGCAATTGCTGGTGTAGCTCAGGTAGTTAGAGCATGGGACTCATAAACCCAAGGTCGAAGGTGCAAGTCCTTCCACCAGCACACGTAAGCGCCCCCTCGGGGGCGCTTTGCTTATCGGCAGGCCTTGCAGTACCCCCTAAAAAACGCTATATTCCTCCAAGTTCGACCCGCGGGTGACACGCGCTTATGCCGTCTCTCTCGCGTACGAATGAATTGCGGGAGTAGCTCAACTGGTTAGAGCGCCGCCCTGTCACGGCGGAGGTTGCGGGTTCAAGTCCCGTCTCTCGCGCAGATGAAAGAAATACAGAAAGACCGCCCAACGAGGCGGTCTTTCTGGTTCAAACGAAAGAGGTATACTTATTTCATGTCAGCTGAAACCCCTGAAGGACTAAAAAGGCCGGAGGTTCCTGTAGAAATGAAGCCGTACCTTATTGAGGGGTCGGATTTTGTTTTTGACTCAAAGAAAATAGTTGATGCATTAGAGTCAGGAACTTTAGATAATGAGACATTTGCAAAATCTATTGGCCTTACTACAGTCGCTCAACGGCTTGCAGCATGGGAAGCCACTACAGAAGAGCAGTGGGAAAAAACAAAAAAGCTTCTAGGGGAACGTATGTTTGCCAGGCACTTGAAACGTAAGGACACGATGCTTGCGCAGGTGACAGCGCGTCCCGGATATACTCCAGTGCTAGACAATACCCAGGTCAGCATACAGTCGTCTAACCCAGAGGCTCTTTCTAAAGATATAGCGACCTGGTTAGGAGGGCACAGTGCATTAGTTGTCGACTCGGACACCAAGAAAAGTCTCAATCCAGATGAAGTTCAAATTGCATTAAACAAGACCGACCACTTTGTTGATGGCTCTTACGGATCAGCTCATGTTGAGCTTACTCTTGAATATCCGGCATTGAACCACGCACTAAAATTGACCTATCCTTCTAAAGACCAAGAACAGGTATCAGTAGGGATGACTTTTTATGACCATGCTTATGGTAAGGACAAGATTTCTTGCCAGACAGACATTCTTTCTGTGCTGAAGTTGCTCAACTACTTGAAGGAGAAAGGACACTCTACCTCATGCTCTCTTAGTCAGGATCTTCGCCCGTTCGTTGTTCAATAGGTAGGGAATAAAGATACGGCCTTGGTACGCCCTAATCCTGGTTCCAACATCGCATACTAGAGCGCGCACTACAGGACTAACGTCCTAGAATACAGAAAGACCGCCCAACAAGGCGGTCTTTCTGGTGTAAGCGTCTGTCCCCATAGCCATATTCCAGAAGCCAGTAGAACCGAGCGAGGGTGGACGCAGCAGGCACTACCTACCTAGACAGATGAACGAGAGGAACGTAGTCTTTTCGGTACTACCCCTATGCCTCCAGAAGCAGCGCCCATACTGCCAAGTGAAGAAGAAAGAGAACGGATTAGACACGCGATAGAGAAAGCGAAAGTAGAATGCGTATATCAAGAGCTCGAGAAAGGGAAAGTGTTGCCCTCAAAGGTGAATGTTGCAAAGTTCGGGTCCTTCCCGATTCCGACGATCAACATACTCCAGCTCATGGCTACCTTGTGTGCCGATTATCTAGCAAATGATGCATTTGCTGACAAATACGAGAATCATGATGAACGCCGTGCGTGGCGCGACGAGCTTACCACCCGAGAAGGGTTCGGACCTGTCGTTGCGGAGTTCTTTAAGAAGGGGAATCGGTTATCGTCCAATAAAATCCAAGGCCTACAAAGTGGGGCGCGAGTAGTACAAGCACGACTCACTACTGGTGTCCTCGCAGACGATCACGCTAAAGCGCTCGCAAGAGAAGTGAATGAGTGCCTAGAAGAGTTTCATAGCGCCTTTGATAGCGGTCTCATTGCGCACTACAACGCTTACAATCCTGAGACAAAGAAGGCACACCTTTCGCCTAAAGAGAAACATGAAATAACTAAAAAGATAAGCGCCCTTGCGGAGCGCTATCTTTCTCTGGTTACCTAGAAGCAGTACCTACGCTGCGTCTTTTTCTTCCTCGGTTCTCGCAACCTTTCTACTCCGTATGGTGCGGAACTCATCCTCGTACTTCCCTATATTAGCGTCCGTTTCTTCTTCTATATCGATGAGCTCGTTACGTGCAAGATCAATGGAGCGAATAATCTCGTCGAGCTTCAGGTGTATCGCGTGGGCGTCGCGGTTCTGAGTGTTCTGAATGAGAAACACCATGAGGAAAGTAAGGACCGTCGTGCCGGTGTTGATGATGAGCTGCCAGGTATCTGAGTAGTTGAAGTAGGGACCGGTGACTGCCCAAAGCACGACGATGCCACACGAGACAATGAACGCTGATGGGGTTCCCATCAGAGTACTCGTATAGTGGGCAACCTTCCTGAAAAGTTCGTTCATGGAACGACTACTGCATCTTCCCGCAGCACGCACACTTATGGCCGGCGAGCTTACTCAACCCAGCAACAATGAGAAGTACTGGCCACACAATTGCAATAATATCGCCATCGACGATATCAAGGGCACGGAGCAAGAATGCGAGACCGATAAGCACAATCATGAGCGGAACAAGCTTGTGATGATGGCAGGAGCAGGTGCCGGATGCGTTCATAGAAACGGGTAATTACCTTATATGCCTAAAGCGTAGCACCTCTCAGCTGAAGCGTTCCTGAAGCAGTGGATAGCTATTCTACGGTCACCGACTTAGCCAGATTCCGAGGTTGGTCGATGGGAAGACCCCGCTCAAGCGCCACATAGTAGGCAAAGAGCTGGACGGGCATAGCGGTAAGAATAGGGAGGAGGGCTTCATGGGTAGGGGGTACTGAAATGACGTCGTCAGCAAGACCCGTAAGGTCATCCTCGTGCCCGTCGGTAGTGATGGCGATGACTTTGCCGCCGCGTGCGCGTATCTCCTGAATATTAGACTTCGACTTCTCATACATGGAGTCGCCCGGGACCAGGACCACAGTGAGGAATGATGGCTCGATGAGTGCGATAGGGCCATGCTTCATCTCACCTGAGGCGTTGCCTTCAGCATGCACGTACGCAAGCTCCTTCAGTTTTATCGCACCCTCATAGGCAACGGGGCACTGATATTTCCGTCCTAAATAAAACGCATTCTCCACCGCTACATACTTCTTCGCTATCGCTTGGATATGGTCGCGGCGGGACAGTATCTCGCGGGCAAGGGCAGGGAGGCGATTTAGTTCAGCAACAAATGATTGTCCGTCGGTAGTAGAGAGTCCTTTCTGGCGACCTAAGGTCAGCGCGATAAGCGCAAGGACGGTCATCTGTGAAATCACTGCTTTCGTTGAGGCGACGCTTATTTCAGGGCCCGCATGGTTATACACGCCCGCATCGGTTTCTCGTGCGATAGAAGAGCCCACAACATTCACTATTCCTAAGGTCATCACGCCGTGACGCTTCGCTTCGCGTATGGCTTCAATAGTGTCGAGCGTTTCTCCTGACTGAGACACCGCAAGAAGGAGCGTCTCTTCGGGATGCATGGTGTTACGCCTATACCGAAGTTCAGAGCCAAGCTCCACCTCTACCGGAATACCGGCGAACTCTTCAATGAGAAGTTCACCGACCTTCCC
>DAORIN010000048.1:0-4328 GCA_035438545.1 Minisyncoccota bacterium
AGGCGTGGTCGCGCTTGATGAAGTAGATCGTGTGGTGACCGATCCCCGCAATCAGCGCACGTCTGTAGAAGGTATATGGGCCGCTGGTGACTGCACTGACGAGCTCTACCACCAGAACAACATCGCCGCAGGAGACGCCGTAAAGGCGCTTGAGGACATCTACCAGTGGATTAAGACTCGCTAGTTTTTACTAAAACAGGCAGGGGAGTCGCATTAGGAAATTAACGTTGAGAGCGACTCACCGTCGTGCGTCCTCTTTATTGCGTCCGCTAAAAGGGAAGCCACGCTGATCACTTCTACCTTAGCAGCCTTGAGCTCTTCAGGGTCGTGATACACGGAGTCAGTTGTAAAGACGCGGTCTATGGCGCTTGCTTTGAACTTCTCTAAAGCACCTCCAGAGAAGAGACCATGAGTCGCAAATGCCCAAACTCCTGAGGCACCCTCAGCTTTTGCCGCTGCAGCGTCTGCAACAATGGTGCCACCGCTATCAATCATGTCGTCAACGAGTACCACGAGTTTGTCTTTTACGTCGCCAATTATCTTTATAGAATCACTCTTCACTTCGCCTGGGGCAGAGCGCTGTTTGGAGAAGAATACGAAGTCATCGTGGCCAAGCAAGGTTGCGTACTTAATCGCACGCGCGCCGCCGCCACGGTCAGGACTTGCTATGACGAAGTCCTTGCCATCGAGGAGTTTCTTGAGGTACGGCACCCCAACGGCTGAGCCGTACAAATGGTCCGTCACTGCGTTATCCACAGATGCCAACGTCTGCTCTGCATGGAGGTCGAGCATGAGGAATCGGTCAGGGTGAGCGATTTCGAGAAGCTTAAAGGCAAGACGGGCGCCAATGGCCTTCCGGGGCGCATCTTTGCGATCTGCTCGTCCGTAGCCGAAATAGGGGATGACGAGCGTGACGCGTGCGGCGGACGAAAGACGTGCCGCCTCAGCCATATGCACCGCCTCAAGGAGATTTTCTGCTGGCGGCTGGGTGGGAGCCACGATGAAAACGTCGTTTCCACGGACATTCTCAAGAATTTGCACGTCTACTTCCCCATCCTTAAAACGCGCTAATCTCGCCTCGCCGAGATTTGTACCTAACACTTGACTAATCTTAGTTCCAAGCTCTTTTCCTGCGTTCGTTGCAAAGACCTGCACTTTTCCCATGCCGTTAGTGTTCATAGATAGTTGGATTATACGCCCTCTGTCTCCCCTGCTCTTTGCTTATTTTTTGGCTCGACCATGTCCCAGATGAGGCCGGCCACATTGCGAGGTTTTCCTTCAAATGGCAGATGGTGATTATCAAAGAACGGCATGCTGTTGCATTCGATGATGCCGCAGCGTTCCTGATCGCGCCATGAACGACTCATATCACCGATAATGACGTCCATACCGACTATGGGCGCCTTAAGGACGTGTGCTACTTGCTCAAAGAGGGCCACATTATCTGCATGCACCTCGTCAGTGACGTCAGCGGTGGTGCCGCCAAGGCTCCAGTTCACCTTCTGATGGAGTGTCACCCGTCTCCCCTTCTCTGGGATACTTTCTGGCGTAAGGTTCTGCCATTTGAGTTCAAGAAGCGTTTCAGCAGTTATCTGCATCTTTGAGAAGTATGGACCTTCACGCTGCGGATTCTTGTTTGCTTCTTCAATGAGTTGTTCAACGGTATGCATCCCATCTCCTATGACATGCGGCGGGTCGCGGCGAAGTGCTGCTGCAAACTTCCCATCCACCACGGTTGCGCGGAACACAGGGCCGACGAGTTCTTCTTCAATTAATGCGAGCGGCGCTACCTTTTTAGCGCTATGAAATGCGCGGAAGAGTTTTAGCTCATTAGTTATATGAAGATTGGTGTGACGCGAGGCAGAGCCAGAGTACGGCTTCACAATGACGGGAGGTACTACCTTTTGAAACACGCTACGAGCACCATGCTCAGTGAACGCAGCGCCGCCGGCAGCAACCGGAATACCGAGCGTACGGAACCGTCGTTTCATCTCTGCCTTGTTGTCCATCCATGGTGCCTGCGCAAGACCAGACGGAGGTAACGGTATACCTTCATACGCGATAACCCGACCATCGGGATATTTTGCAAGGAACAGGTTACGCGCGAGTCCACCAAGACGAATCTCGCGCACTTCTATACCCCGCTTCCCTGCCTCTTCCCAGAGCATCTTCGCCAAAAGCATCGTGTCATCGTCAGGAGCGGCAACTGCTTTAGCCCACCCGAGTTTTACAAAGAGTTGGAGTAGGCGCGGGCTCACAACGCGCTCAAGCGCGTACACGCCCTTCCCGATAAATCGCATGAACGGTCCGGGAGCGAATATCGGACGGAGCGTCTCATCGAGCGCGACGGTGATATACGTTAACCGATGATGGACAGGATCAGTGCCACACTCTTTGCACGCCGCAGCTTTCGGAAGCGCCATAGAACGATGCGTTATATCTTTTCAGCAACCGGAACCCCTTCTACCTTTGAAGGGTAATTAAACTCTTCATACCGTTCTTTCAAATCTATCGGATATTCCCCCGTAAACGGAGAGGTATTGAAATGATCTTTCGGAAGACCTGTGGAAGCCAGCATACCGTCGACAGAAAGGAAGTAGAGGCTCGTCGCGCCGAGATACTGCCGCATCTCCTCTACCGTCTTTCCATAGGCAAGCAGGTTTGATTGTGCGGGAGTGTCGATGCCATAGAAATCAGGGAAACGAATAGGAGGAGAAGAGACCAGGAAGTGCACTTCCTTTGCCCCCGCTTCAAAGAGAAGTTCGACGATAGGTTTTGAGGTCGTGCCTCGGACAATAGAGTCGTCGATAACCACGACCCGCTTCCCTTTTAATACGCCCGGGATAGGCGTAAGTTTCATCTTTACGCTTTTATCGCGCAGTTTCTGATCTGGCTGAATGAAGGTGCGTTGAATGTAGCGATTCTTGTTGAGTCCCATCTCATACGGAATACCGGACTGCTCAGCGTATCCCAAAGCGCATGGGAGGCTCGTCTCAGGCACACCGATAACTACGTCAGCGTCGACTGGATATTCACGCGCCAAAGTCTTACCGAAGTTCTTACGCACTTCGTATACCGATTTACCCATCAGCTCACTGTCATGGCGTGCGAAATAAATAAACTCGAATATATCGAGTTTCGGGTCGCCAGGCGCTACCTGTGTTGCAGTAATACCGTCTTGGTTAATGAGAATCATTTCTCCAGGCTCAATATCACGTTCGAACGTTGCACCGACAGTGCCAAGCGCGCAGGTCTCGCTCGTAACGACAAACCCGCCTTGGAGGCGGGCAAGCGTGAGTGGGCGGATGCCCTTTGGATCGCGAGCGGCGACCATCTCCGTCTTCGTCATAGCAATGATGGAGAAAGCGCCAGTGAAAAGAGGATAGGACGCGACCACAGCATCAGCGAGTGTCATCCCCTGCCCCATATGCCAGGAAATGGCGTGTGCCATAAGGCAGGAGTCAGTGAGGTTCGTTACTTCGACTCCTTTATCACTAAGAAATACTTCAAGTGCTTTGGTTGAGGGAAGATTTCCATTATGAACAAACGCAAGATCGCCCACGATCATCGGCTGCACGTGTTCGGTACCACTTCCCTTTGAGGTGGAGTAGCGGTTATGACCGACGGCCATATACCCGTTAAGCGATGAGATTGCTTCTTCAGTAAATACTTGGGCCACGAGTCCGTGGTCCTTGTGATAGCGAATGGTTTCTCCGTCTGAGACCGCAATACCAGAACCTTCCTGACCGCGATGCTGGAGTGCGAAGAGTCCGAAGAATGAGAGGCGGGCGACATCAATGTCTTTGCCGTAGATGCCGAAGACTGCGCATTTTTCGTTGAGGCTCCGCATGATTCATTTATCTTATCACAGCCCTATTTTTGGTCCTTCCAGTTCCACCACTTGAGCTTTTGGGCATTACGCCCGCCTTCGGCATAATAGACGGCGTAGCGGAATGTATAGAGAAGACAGCGGTCCTCAATACGCCCTACCCGCTTGTTATGTTTGGCATACAGCCTTTCTGGGTCTTTCCCTTTAAGAGAATGTACGGACGATATGCCGATGAGGCGCAGATCTTCGGCGATAGATTTCCCTACGCCCGGAATTTCCTGTAGATCATCCATAGAATGCGGTGTTTGTTGGACAAAGTTCGAAACTATTTCGAGCAAAATCCAAATGATTAAAAATACTAATGCGGACGAGGCAGGGCGAAACAATTTGTCTGGGGGAATGGATTCGCCCTGCCTCGACTGATTTCCCGCCCGCAGGAGGGGTCTGGGGAGGAATGCGGGTGGGTTTCGGACTGGGGGTTTTCGGAAATTCGGCGGCA
>DAORIN010000049.1:0-4246 GCA_035438545.1 Minisyncoccota bacterium
CTATGCCTATGCTGCACAGATAAAGTCGCTTGCCGACGCCGCACGCGAGGGCGGGCTTACTTTCTAATATGACTGACACGATGACGACAGACACTGAAGTGAAGGACGCAGCACCCGTTGCTCCCGAGACTGCTGACGCAGCAGCAGTGCCGCGCGACGGTGCTCGTGGTTCTCAGCGTGGCCGTGGTCGCGATGGCGGAGGCCGTCCAGGTGGCCGTGGCCGTGAGCGCGCTCCTCGTGAACGCAGCGAGTTCGACTCGGTTACCGTCGACGTACGTCGCGTCGCTCGTGTTATGGCCGGAGGTCGCCGCTTCTCCTTCAGCGTCACCATCGTTATCGGTGACCGTAAGGGACGCGTTGGCGTCGGTATTGGTAAGGCTGCTGACACCGCGCTTGCTATTGATAAGGCAACGCGTGACGCAAAGCGCCATCTCATCACCGTTCCTCTCACGAAGTCGAACTCCATCAAGCACGCAATTTCTGCAAACTACGCATCATCCGTACTCACCATTGTTCCTTCTCCAGGACGCGGTCTTGTTGCGGGTTCCGCAATGCGCACCGTCCTTGAGTTTGCGGGCGTTACCGACGTTGTTGGTAAGATTCTTTCTCGCACGAAGAACAAGCTCACCATTGCTCGCGCAACGGTAGTTGCCCTTAAGAGCCTCCGCACTTCTGCCTAACTGTTATGCAATCAAACACTCTCAAAGCACGCACCCCTCGTAAGACCACCGATCGCGTTGGACGCGGTGGTAAGCGCGGAAAGACCTCAGGTCACGGCATCAAAGGCCAGAAGGGTCGCTCAGGACGCCGCATGCGCCCTGAAATGCGCGACCTGGTTAAGAAGCTCCCGAAGCTCCGTGGTCATGGTAAGAACCGCTCGAAGACCGTACGTGCAGGACGCACCTCGTTCCGCCCCGTTAACCTTGCTACCATCGAGCATCACTTCGCAGCAGGGGACACCGTCACGCCTGCAACTCTTCTCAAGAAGGGCATCATCTCGATGCGTGGCGGTAAGATGCCGGCAGTAAAGATTCTTGGTACCGGTGAACTCACCAAAAAGCTCGCGTTCTCTGACGTAGCAGTATCCGCTCCCGCAAAGGCAGCTATTGAGAAAGCAGGCGGATCCGCCCTCTAATCAATGATCAATGCAGCCGTACACAAGCTCAAGGTAATCTTCGGAGACTCGGTGCTCCGCACGCGCATTCTTTTCATATTCGCGGCTTTTGCGGTATTCCGTCTTCTTGCAGCTATCCCGATTCCGGGCGTTGATGAGGTACGCCTCCAGCAGTTCTTCGCGAACAACCAGTTCTTCGGACTTCTCTCTATCTTCTCGGGCGGCGGCTTTGCGACGCTCTCACTCGTGATGCTTGGTGTGGGGCCGTACATCACTGCATCCATCATCATGCAGCTTGCTACGGTTATCTTCCCGCAGGTAAAGCGCATGTACCAGGAGGACGGGGAAGCAGGACGCACGAAGTTCATCGCTATCTCGCGCATGCTCACCATCCCGCTTGCGGTACTTCAGGGCGTTGCCTTCCTCTCACTTCTTGAGAGCCAGGGCATCATTGGTACGCTCACGTCGTTTGAGTTTGCCGTAAACGTATTCTTGGTGGCTGCTGGCTCCATGCTGCTTATGTGGATCGGTGAGCTCATCACTGAGTTTGGTATTGGTAACGGCGTGTCCCTCATCATCTTCGCGGGTATCGTTTCCCAAATTCCTGCCGGTATCTCGCAGCTTGCCTTCACCGCAACGGCAGCAAACATTCCGGCCTACCTTGGCTTCTTCATCCTCGCTATTGCCGCTATTTACGCAGTGGTTACGGCGTCTGAAGCAGAGCGCTCTATACCGATTGCGTACGCACGCCAGGTACGCGGAAGCGTTACTACCGGCGGCGCTGCCACTTATCTTCCTATCCGCATCCTTCAGGCGGGCGTTATTCCGATTATCTTCGCACTCTCCCTCCTTCTTCTTCCACAGATGGTCCTTTCCGCACTTACCGCTATTGGTGTCACCGGCCTTGCGGGCGCCGCCGCCGCCTACACTGCGTTCTCTGCAAACCCATGGGCACACGGTGCCGTCTACTTCGTGCTCGTCGTGATGTTCACCTACTTCTACACTTCTATTACGTTTGAACCACATCGCGTTGCAGAGAATCTTCAGAAGTCAGGCGCCTTTATTCCGGGCGTTCGTCCAGGACGCGAGACGGAAGCCTACATTGGTGCGGTGGTGAACCGCATCACGCTCCCTGGCGCCTTCTTCCTCGGTGCTATCGCAGTCATTCCGTTCGTGGTCCAGGGTCTTACCGGCATCACGGCAATCCTTATCGGTGGTACCGCACTCCTTATCGGTGTGACCGTACTTCTCGACCTCATCCGCAAGATTGATGCACAGGCATCACTGCGCGAGTACTAATTGCGCCGGGCGTGCTAGATTTCTAGCATCATGAGAGGAAAACTTATTCTTATTGTTGGCTCTACCGGAAGCGGTAAGGGTACCTTGATGCGTCATGCGATGGCGCAGTTTCCCGAGATACAAACGCCGCAATCCTATACGTCACGCCCTCGACGTGCTGATGCTATTGAAAACACGCACTACACCTTCATTACCACCGAAGCGTTTAAAGAGAAAATAGCGCAGGGTGAGTTTCTTGAGTGGGCTGAGTTCAGTGGGAACTACTACGGCACGCTCAAACAGGATATCGAAGAAGGGCTTACTCACGGCGCGCTCATGCTGAAAGAAATGGAGGTGCAGGGAGTGCGTCAGGTAAGAGAGATTCTCGCAAAAGACGACCTTCTCATTGTCTTTGTCGATGCGGGTTCGTGGGAGGAACTCGCCAAGCGCGCGATGGCACGAGAGCCGATGGATGCGGCAACGCTTGAAAAGCGTCGCCTTCGCTACGAAGACGAGCTCACGTTCATGCCAGAAGCTGATGTGGTCATAAAGAACCTTCCGGGAAAGCAAGAGGAAGCAGCAGCAGCGTTTGAGGCAGTGATTGCAAAAGCGATGGAAGAAACGCATCATGGGTAATATGAACTACAAGACCGTACTACTCATGGGCCTCCCAGGCTCAGGAAAGGGCACTCAAGCAAAGCTTCTTGCGGAGCGTCTCGGCTGGAAGCATTTCTCCACGGGAGACGTGTTTAAGGAACTCCGTAATGGTACGGGTCCTCTTGCTGAGAAAGTGAAGGAAACCTATGACAATGGTCGCTACGCTCCTGACTGGTTCGCTACCTATCTCTTTGAAGACACTATGCTGAACCTCCCGGCAGATCAGGGGGTGGTGTGCGACGGGTACCCGCGCACACTTGCGCAGGCGGAGATATTTGATGACACGCTCGACTGGCTCGGACGCCCGTACCTTGCGCTTAACCTTGCGGTTCGCGAAGACGAAGCACTTCGTCGTCAGATAGAGCGGGCAAAGGTGGAGCATCGCCCCGATAGCGCAACGCCCGAGCAAGTCAAAATACGCTTTGAGCAGTATCAGGCAAATACCGAACCGCTCCTCAACTATTTCCGCGAGAAGGGAGTACTGGGAGAGATAAACGGAGAAGAGACTCCAGAAGAGGTTGCTGCAGCTATCGCCGCTGCACTACAGCAATGATCGTACGTACCCTTGAGGAACGCGAAGGCATCATCGAATCAGGCAAGCGCCTTGGCGCCATCCTTGATCAGGTAGCCGCTGCCGCAAAGGTAGGGGTCTCCACCGCCACCTTGGATGCGCTTGCTGAAAAACTCATACGCGACGGCGGGGACGAGCCAGCGTTCCTTGGGTATCGCCCGGACCGTGCGACGAGAAAATAGCCTGCAACACTCTGTGTTTCTATAAATGATGAGGTGGTGCACGGCATCCCGAACGAGAACCCGCGCATACTCCAGGATGGCGACATTGTCGCGCTCGATATCGGTCTTGCTCATAAAGGATTTATTACGGATACCGCAGTCACCGTTGCTATTGGACGCATTGATGCCGAGACGTCTCAACTCCTCGACGTCACGAAACGTTCGCTTGAAGAAGGGATAAAGGCGGCGCGTCCCGGGAACCGTGTCGGTGACATCTCGCACGCCATTGAATCAGCGTTTGAAGGTTCTGGGTTCTCCATCGTGAAGGTGCTCGGAGGACACGGGGTAGGCACTCACGTGCACGAGGAGCCCTGGATAGGGAATGTGGGGCACCCGGGGACCGGTGAGGAGCTTGTGGCAGGTATGGGGCTTGCCCTTGAGGCTATCGCAAAAGCCGGCAAGGCT
>DAORIN010000050.1:0-4211 GCA_035438545.1 Minisyncoccota bacterium
TCTCTGTTTCTTCAGGGTGCGCGAGCACGCGCATGACGGCATCGGCGATTTGATCGGGCGCGTCTGTATCAACGGCAAACCCCGTTGTTGGTAGTTCGGGATTACGTTTTCCATCAAAAAGAAAATCAGCAATACCGCCTTCTTGAGTAGCGATCACCGGAAGTCCTGCGGCCATCGCTTCAATAAAAGAAATACCCATACCTTCTGAACGCGACGGGCGTACAAATATATCGTGTGAAGACAAGAGTTCAGGTAATGCTTCCTGAGAGACATTCCCAAGGAACGTAACGCGTGAGGTAAGCCCCTGCTCTTCCACCAGAGCGCGAAGCATTTTTTCATCAGACCCTATCCCAGCGATAGAAAGCGATACAGAGTCAGGAAGGAGTGCGAGTGCACGAATAATGTCATCAACCGCGTTCTTACGCACAAGACGAGAAACTGTTATGAGGCGCGTCGTGCCGTCTGCCGTACGCGCATGGGTGCGTGCAAAACGTTTCGTATCAACACCGTTCGGGATGAGTACTCCAGTGCCACGGAACCCCATGCGTTTTCCCCACGCAAGCAAGAATCCAGATATCGCTTGGAGTTCATTGGCTTGTGTGAATCCTTGTTTGAAAAGTGAGAACACCGGACGCATCAACTTTTCAATGTATTCCGGTGGATCCCCTTCTTGAAGCGTTAAAAGATATGGAACGGAAGGATGGAAACGTTTAAAGATGCCTGCAGGAATACCTGCCGTGTGTGCCATCATGGCCCACACGAGATCAAATTTATACTTCGCATGAAGCTGTGCTGCGGCAAACGCAGCCCAGAGTTGATAGAGGTACAAGTTAAGACGAAGAGGAAACCGCGTGAGATCAGTGATGGGAGCCCCGGAGCGCGCAAACCCGATACGGTGCACCACGACGTTTCCGAGTCGCTCTTCCCGCGGGAGTCGTGAGTCCATGCGAAGCGTGAGCACATGGAATTCAATTTCCTCAAAAGGAATGCGGTTGGTGATTTCTTGTATCGCTACTTCAACGCCGCCTATAAACGGGCGGTACGCAAGCGAAAAAATAAGAACCCGCTTAGGCGCTCTGTGTGGCATGAATGTAGTCAGGAAGATGCTGCTTTGGCTCCCACCCCAGTGAACGCGTCTTGGTCGTATCAATATCAGACCCCATGCGATTTCCTTGAACCTCAGGACGCATTTCAATAGCGCCACCAAACATCTCGGCAACCTCAAGAATTGAATACGAGTGCTCGTCCCCGATGCCATAGTCGTCACCGCTTCCGTTTTCTCCGACTAAGAGAAGTCCATCAACGATGTCATCGACATGCGTGAAGTTACGCTTCTGCGTTCCAGGAGCATTCACGCCAAGCGGTTCTCCTAAGCGCATCTTCTGACGGAATATTTCGATAACGGTGCCGTACGTGCCAGCACGCTCCCCAGGACCGTATACGTTATAGAAATAGGTAATGGCATACGGGAGTCCATACCAGGTGCCGTAGTTTTTGACGAGCTCGGTATTCGTCGCCTTCGCCCAAGCATATGGACTCTGATCACGTCCAAGTCCGCCGTCACCAAACTTAGTAGAAGAACCGGCATACACGATCTTCACCTGCTTCATGCGGCAAAACTCAAGTACCCCAAGCGTCCCTACCTTATTGAGGTCCCACACTAGTTCAGGTTCTTCAAGACTTTTCTCAACGCGAGAGTATTCACCCAGGTGAAAGACGAGGTCTGGGGTTTCAGGCACCAGCGCGGCGATATCTTTAGTGTGCCCTTCGCGATATTCCACGCCCGGGACATGGTTCTCCTTGCTTCCAGTGAAATAGTTATCAAGGGATATCACCGTGTGCCCTTCAGCTTGTAGCCTCCGGCAGAGATTGGATCCTACAAAGCCCGCGCCCCCGGTAACGAGTATGAGTTTGCCCATATAGGCCTAGGATAGGCTACGGAGGGCCATTTCCGCAAATAGACCGCTAAAGATCTTCCTCGAAAACTGCTTGGAGACTTTCTTCGGGAACTTCAAACGCTGGACGCTTATTGGGCGGAATATCCGCTACCGGAGGCTGCGGCGCCGGGTGCGGCTTTGGCGGAAGAGGTGCTGGCTGCGGTGCTGCGACTTTCTGTAGTGTTTCTTTCAGGGCTTCGTGCTTGGTTTCTGTTTTCTCTTGCTGCGTCGCTTGCGTTTTCTGCGTGATTGCCGCTATCGCAGCTTTCAAGTCCTGGGCGTGAACGGCTCCTCCCGGAGGATTCTGTGGAGGTGCTTTTTGTGGACTCGGTTGTTGATACTGCTTTTGTTTTGGCTTCTTGTTGGGCGGAAGTTTGTATCCGCGATCATCAAGTTTCGCGTCCATCTTATCGAGCTTACGTGTGACTTCTTCTTCCGTTAACGAAAGTTCTTTGAGAATCGCTTCCTCGATGTCGGTGCGGAGCGCCGCATAGGTGGCACGTGAGGAAGCAAGGACTTCTTTACGAGTAGATATGGGCGGTGGCTCAATAGGAGGAATGGTGACCGCGGAGAAGGGACGCGAACCAATACCATCAATCATCAAGGTCGTGTAGATCTGTGCGAACCCGAGATTCACGAGATCTTCCTGCTCAAATTCAGGCGCGAATACGGTCTCGAGTGTCTCTGCATCAAAAGGACCGACGCGGAACGTTACCGTTGTGCCCACGTTTCCGAACACAGCATCGCGTACCTCTTCTTCCATCTGCTCAATGTACTGATGCGCGATGATGAGGTTCAGTTTGTACTTACGTGCTTCAGAAAGTATTTCTGCAAAGGTTTCGTTCGCAAAGTTCTGGAACTCGTCCACGTAGAAGTAGAAGTTCGGCAACCGTGCCAGATCACGGGCAGAGGCGTCGGCTCGCGACATTGCCGCAAGGAAGATGCGGGTCGTGAGCATGGATCCCAACAGCTGGGTATTAGTGTCGCCTACGAGACCCTTTGAGAGGTTGATGATCAGAATCTTCTTCTGATCCATGAGCGTACGTATATCAAAGGAAGACGTTGGCTGGCCGATGATATTGCGTATCAACGGGTTTGAGGTGAACTGTCCGATCTTGTTTTGAATGGCCGGTGTTGCCTCTTGTGTGTAGCGGTCAGTGTAGGTCGCAAACTCTTTTATCCAGAAATCCTTAACAACGGGATCCTTCACGTTTTCCACTACCTTCTTTCGATAGTTCTTGTCCGTATACATGCGGTTCACGCCAAGCAAGGTTGCGTCTGGATACTCAAGAAGTGCGAGAAGCGTGTTCGTGAGAATGTACTCCATGCGCGCGCTCCAGGCGTCTACCCAGATTTTCTTGAATGCCGCCATGAGGCCCGACACGACGAGGTGGCGTTTGTCGTAGCCGACATCCTCCATGATGTTAAACGCAATGGGGTGCTCCAGATCAAAGGGAGCGAAGTACACCACATCCTTGATGCGGTTCTCAGGGATATAGTCCAGCAGCTTATCAACCGTGCCGCCGTGCGGATCGATGAAGGCGAGCCCTTCCCCGTTGCGGATATCTTGAATCGCCATGTTCTCAAGCATGGTCGATTTACCCATACCGGTCTTACCAATGATGTACATGTGGCGCGCACGATCCTTTTGCTTAATACCAAACGGAATACGCTTACCGCGCGTGTCGGTTGCCGCAAAGTACGTTACCCGTTCCGGGTTATCCATAGGCATAGTATACGCCACGAAAAGACTGAAGGCAGCGAGTATGTGCTCGCTGCCCTTCTCGTCCTGACCTATGGTCGCGACGTTGTTTCCGCGAAAACGTGTGCTGCGTACCGAAGTAGCGCAAACCCGTTTGGATCGGAAAATTCTTCTGGTGTTAGGCTGCCGCTGCGTATGCGACGTTCCTCCTCAAATGTTACTTCTCGAAACATGTGATCAACGTGGGATTTCCCCCGCGTGAGAATGGCGGCTTTTGCCGCCTCACTCAACACCGCTGATGCTTCTTCGTAACCGAAAGGTGCCATGGCTTCCTCCCCTTCACTAGGACGCGTTGATGCGTCCATGTAGGAGGTATAGCGCCGAGTGGGAGCTCCGTCAAATACCTACTGGTACTGAATAAAAGAAGGAGACGGGGTAAGTTCGAGCACTTCCGCAGGTGTGAGAAGACGAGTGGACGGTGGCTTCAAGTCGTTCTTATAAAAGAGTTTGAACCCGGTGAACTGCACTGGTTCCGGTTTAATGATGGAGTTATAGGTGTTTATTTTCTTTGC
>DAORIN010000051.1:0-4203 GCA_035438545.1 Minisyncoccota bacterium
CGGCACGTGCTTCACGAATATTAATGCGTACGACGCCGTTATCGGTTTCAAGTTTTCCGGCATCAAAGGCGCCTGATGGTTGTCCCATCGCGAGCATGACGCAATTCAACGCATCCACGACGTTATTAATCGAGCGCTGTCCTACGGACTCAAGCGATTGTTTCAACCACTCAGGTGATGGTCCGACTTTGACGCCACGAATGAGGGCGCCGGTGTGACGAATCACGTATGCAGCGTCGCCCGTTACTTCGAGTTGATCAGTAGTTGGGAACGTTGGTGCTAGCTCAGCAAACTGATCATATGAGAGCGGGATGTTGAGGATTGCCGAAAGTTCGCCCGCGATACCGCGATGACTAAGGGCGTATGCAGCGCGATCAGGCAGTACCTTCACATCAAGCATATCCTCGTCGTATTCCTCTATTTCAAACGCGTGGAAGGTCAACGCTTCGGCAAGTGCTGCCGTATCCGGAAGCGGTTCTTTGAAATGTTTCTGGAGCCAGGTGCGACTTACTTTCATATAGTGGTTTCTTCGAATCCGTGCACGAAGCGCGTCTCGCCATTATGGAAGAGACGTACGTCCGGGATACCGTACTTCACCATCAAGAGACGTTCGATACCGCCACCAAATGCAAAGCCCTGCACCTTATCCGGATCAAGCCCTGCGTTTCGTAATACGTTTGGATGGAGCATGCCCGCGCCTGCCATTTCAAGCCAGCGTCCTTCTTTGCCGGGCGCCTGAAACCACATATCCACTTCTACCGAAGGCTCCGTGAACGGGAAGAAGCTTGGACGGAAACGTACCTGCGCATCTGGACCAAAGTATTCGCGATAGAAGCGATCAAAGGTTCCCTTCAAATGCGCAAGCGTAATATCAGGACCTACTGCAAACCCATCGAGCTGGTAGAACTGTGCCTCGTGCGTCATGTCGGTTGCTTCGTTGCGGAATACTTTTGCAGGAGCGATGGCACGCATGGAGGTTTGCCCGGTACGTGCCATTTCTTCAAGGCAGCGAATGGAAACTGAGGTGGTGTGGGTTCTTGGGACGCGCGGATCCTGCTCCTTGGTCCAGAAGGTGTCCTGCATATCGCGGGCGGGATGGTGCTCCGGGACGTTCAGCGCCGTGAAGTTATGCCAGTCATCCTCAAGTTCAGGGCCATATTTAAGGGAGAAACCCATAGCACCGAAAATGTCCGCAATCTCACGGATAGCGACAGTTATGGGGTGGAGACGACCTTTAGACATATCTTGTGCAGTATAGCGACGTTTCGTGGAAAAAACAGGCCAAATTTGCTATAGTAATGGAGTAATTGAGCGGCGCCCACGCTCCGCCCAGGCACCATGAATCTAGAGATACTCGCCTATCCGTTCATCTTTGCGGCCATCTACTTTGAGGCCTTTTTCCTCGTAACCCTCCTTTCTGCTCCAGCGGTAGCAAGCCGTAAGCGCACCGCATCAACCAATACGCCGATGGTTGCCATGATTGTCCCTTGCTACAACGAAGAGCAGACGGTGAGTGGTACCGCAGAGTCGTTGCTTGCGCTCGACTACCCGAAAGACAAACTCCGCATCGTGCTCGTTGATGACGGGTCTACGGACGGCACCGCTTCCATCATGGATTCTTTTGCGCATCACGAAAACGTTACCGTCATCCATCAGAAGAACCAGGGCAAGCATGTAGCGCTCAACGCCGGTATCGCCGCTGCTGAAGACGCAGAACTCATCGGCTGCCTTGACGCCGACTCATTCGTAGACGCGAGCGCGCTTCGTGAAATGATCGGTGGTTTTGATGATGGACGCGTCGCCGCCTCTACCGCAGCCATGTCCGTTCATACCCCGCGCACCATCCTTGAGCGCATGCAGAACGCTGAGTACATCATGGGTATCGCCTGCCGTCATATTCTTGCTGCAGTGAATGGCATCTATGTGACGCCAGGACCATTCTCCCTCTACCGCCGCGATGTCGTTGTGGAGCTTGGCGGATTCCGCAATGGCCATAACACCGAAGACATGGAGATGGCACTTCGTATTCAGAAAGCAGGCTACGCCATTGAAAGCGCGCCACTTGCTCGTGTGTTCACCAAGACGCCGCGTACCGTTCCGGCACTCGTGAAGCAGCGCACACGCTGGACCACTGGGTTCCTGCGCAACATGCTGAACGAATACCGCGATATGGTAGGTAACCCGCAGTACGGTGCGCTTGGCCTTCTCGTGCTTCCGCTTGGGTTCCTCGCTATCTTGGGCGGCATCATGATGTTCTTCCTCGTTATCTACCAGCTCATAAGCCAGGGCATACAGATGCTTATGATTACGTCAGGCGTTCCGGTGGCCTACACCCTTTCAACTATGGTCCCTACCTTTGCAAACGCGAGCTGGTTCTACCTCCCCGTTTCTATATTTGCCCTTCTTGGGTTTGTCGCACTCGCAGGCTCTATCCTTTTCATGGTTGTAGGAAAGAACATTTCTAAGACTCCGGCTCAGCTCTCGGTTGGGGTTATCGCCTACATGCTTGTGTACGGACTCATTGCTCCTTTCTGGCTTCTGTTCTCGGTAGCTGACGTTGCAACTGATAACCGCCGCGCCTGGAAATAATCATGTCTCTCTTCACCCGTAACGCTCTTATCGCGCTCCTTATTACGGTAGCGATTATTGGTACCGTTCTCTATGCGGTTAACTTCTTGAACCAACAGCGCGTTGCGGAGCTCCGCTCTATTGAGGACCAGCTCGCCACCGACACGCTTTCCATAGAAACGCAGTTCGCGCTTCTTGAGGAAGCACCGTGCGAAGACATTGCAGCAGGCACCATTTCCCAGGAAGTCGGTGGCGTGGGAGATAAGCTCGCATACGCTGAGGAGCGCGCCGGTGCCAACGACCCAGAAGTGCTTCGCCTTAAGGAGCGCTACACCCTTCTCCAGATTCGTGACTATCTTCTCACGAAGCGTCTTTCAGAGACCTGTGGTGTGAATCCTGTCGTTGCTCTCTACTTCTATTCAAACGTTCCGGGAGAGTGTGAGGAGTGCGATCGCGCAGGCTACGCCCTCTCCTACCTTCGCCAGACGTACCCTGCACTCCGCGTCTATTCCTTCGACTACCATCTCGACCTTGCGGCACTGCGTACCTTCATTTCCGTACTTAAAGTCCATGACGGTGAGTTCCCTGCCTTTGTTATTCAAGGCAAACCTTCCTATGGATTCACCTCACTAGAAGATCTTGAGAAGGCATTCCCTAAGTCACTCTTTGCTACTTCGACGACAAAGGCTTCTCAATAAGGTGTGGGCTAAATGGGCTGTGGTTATATTCCCACTGAGGGATTAGGTGGGCGTATTTCTTTTCAAGACGTGTGTATTCATCCTTTAAAATAACTTTTAATAAAATATTCGGATATCGTTTTCTAAACTTTGTGTCACGTATTCTCGAATACTCACCCCAGAAGTTCTTAACTTCAATATAGGTATCTGTTTCTGGAAGAAAGAAGTCAGGAGTATAGGTATGTCCTCCAATATCAAAGGATCTTGGTGAAAACTCCCATACGGTGCCGAGATACGAATAGAGACGCGCCATGTTCGCCTCCCATCGACTGTAGAAATATATAGAGGAACTTATATCCGGACGTATGCCCGCTTTGCCTCTTGAGGCTTTTGGAGAAGTTGGACGTCGAGCGGCACATGCCACACTACAAAAACGAATCTTTTTCCATCTCTCTATGAAGAAAGTCTTTGGGCACTGGAGACGTGCACATTTCCTTTCTTCCCTTGGAACTATAATTTTACCTTTGAGAGGGTTATGTATACCGGCGCGTGTACGACCTTTTAAAGAATTACTTATTTTCTTCCTTGCCGTATCCGATAGTGCTCTCTGAGTATTGTTTACTGTTGCAGAGCAACTTTGACTACAATACTTCTTATCGTTATGGCGTGCTGTAATGAAAGTTACATTACACCCAATGCGGATGCAGGTTCTTTTTTCTTGCTTTTTATTAAATTCGTATAAACCTAGATCTTGATTACGCTTTGTAATCGCGCTTTGTTTTTGTTTATACGCAGGAGAATCATAAAATGCGTATCGCATCTATAGACGATATCAATCCCTATGGTGGTGGGTTTCCCCTATTACTACACAACTTCTTGGAGCCACTTTCCGAACTTGCATCGGATTCTGCGGGTTACAAAACCGCTGCTCTACTATATGAGCTAAAGTGGCGTGGTT
>DAORIN010000052.1:0-4202 GCA_035438545.1 Minisyncoccota bacterium
CCTTGCCATCCCAACGGTCAATAGCAGCCTGGGCCGAAGCCTCATCTGCCATTTCGACGAAGCCGAATCCGCGTGAGCGGCCGGTCATACGGTCCATGATAATGCTTGCAGACGTGACCGTACCTGCCTCTTCAAAGGCGGTGCGAAGCTCGTCTTCCGTCGTGCGATAAGGAATACCGCCGACGTATAGTTTGGTGTTAGCCATGTGTGAACTTGATTTGTAACCTCGCCGATACCGAACACCTTGGATTTGAGGCCGTAGCTCCTGCTACCTGCGAGTTATCAGCACTATGCTACGGATAGCCTTTAAAATCAACCTTTTTTCGAGTGGGTGTGGATTATGTAAGGAATTATTTGACTAATATATTTTTGTGTCGTAATGTAAATAACGAGGCCCCGTATAACATGGGTGCATAAGGAGCGGTCGCATGACCCTGTTCTCAACCGATCTGATAGTCAACTTCACTATTGTTCTGCTCGCGCTCATGGGCCTCGCCGGCCTGATGATTAGTCTGCAACGGCGTAAGCCGGTGACGCAGGCATTCGGTCGCGCCATGTTTTTCGGTGCGCTCGCGGTCATTTGTCTTCTCGAGTACGGGTACACAACGAAGCTCTGGATTATCGGAATTGTCCTATTCGTCGTGCCACAACTCTATTGGTCGTACCAGGCTGTGAAGCTTTGGTATCAACGATGGGGAACGGCGTGAATTGAAGAAAGGTGCGCGCTTCTGAAAGGGAGCGCGCATCACTTTTTATATAGATTCTCTACGAGCACCACGAAGCGTGTCTGGTTCTTTCCCATCCCATGAAATGGTTCCGTTCAGGACAAGGTTCGTTATTTCCGGCTGGTAGCGATGCTCAGCTTCATTCACTCGTTTCCCAAGAGTATCGGCAGTGTCGTCCGGAAATATCTCTACCTGATGGCTGAAGAATACTGGGCCTTCATCAAACTCGGGCGTCACAAAGTGCATAGATACCGCCGAGTGAGTGATCCGTCCTTCCTGGTATGCCTTCATCACTGCTTCGTGCACAAAGTGGCCATAGAGACCGGCGCCACCAAATTCCGGGAGAGGTCCGGGATGTATGTTAAAGGTCGTTTTTGGATCAAGTCCCTTTACGAGCTTCAGCCACCCAGAAAGGGCAGCAAAGTCAGCGTCGGTGTCGCTCACTATTTTCAAATATGCTTCGGCCGTATAGGGTCCCGGCATATAGATAAAGGGAATACCAAGTCGATCCGCTTTCTCACGTACACCACCACTTTCAAAGTTACATACGACGCCAACAACTTCAGCAGTGAGGCGTCCATCACGTGACGCATTCACGAGGTTTTCAAATCCTGACCCGCCTCCTTCCGGAGTACCGGTAGCAAAGACGAGAAGCTTCGGGGTCATGCTTTCTTCAAGAAACTATCTTCAATGTCAGCGAAGGTGCCGCCCACTTTCTTTCCTGGATTGAAGATATTGAGGGGGTCGAAGATATGCTTCGTCTCTCGGAAGAGGCGTGTCATCTCACTTCCGAACAATTGCTCTACGTACGGCGTGCGGATGATGCCGTCGTTATGTTCTCCCGTAGTGGTGCCGCCATATTTAATAACGAGGTCATACACCAATGGCCCAAGCTCCATCACGATCTTCTTAGTCTCGGGCTTCGCGAGATCCATAAGCGGAATGATATGGAAGTTACCGTTTCCGATGTGTCCGGCAATCGTGTACACAAGATCGTACTTTGCAAGAAGTGCGTTCAACTCAGGAAGGAACTTCGGGTAGGAATCAGGGGGAACGACAAAGTCATCGATGAACGGAGCAGCATAAAGGCCAGAGAGATTCTTTCGAAGAAGTGCGAAGGATTCACGGCGGACAATCCAGAACTTCTCCGACGCACGCTCATCGCGCTCGATGAACATAGGGAGTTTCAAATCCTTAAGCGCTGCTGCCGCTGCCTCTGCACGCTTGTCCGCCTCTTCCATGGTGTCTTCGGCGAACTCTGCCATGAGGATGAGCTTTGGAATACCGCCCGTTATTGCCGTTACTACTTCTGGGATAAAGGAGATGCCAAGGCGTATGGCGCGCAGGAGCCCCATCTGCATAAGCATCTGAGGGAGGAAGCGTACGGCAAGCGAAAGCGTGTGATCGTCGTATGACTCAAAGGACTCAGGGTTGTGCGGAAGAACACGACGGACAATTTCTGGGAGGACCTCAAGCTTAGTGTGGCCATGGTCCGAAGGGAGATATACGACCAGCATGGCGCGATGTTCTTTCGGCTTCACGAGCGAGAGCTTTGCTTTGGTCATAAGGGCAAGGGTTCCCTGAGCGCCACAGATGAGTTTCGCGAGGTTAAAGGTACCGTTCTCAATATCGAGAATATTCCAGAGTGCGTAGCCGGCGGAGTTCTTAGAGACTTTCGGACGATGCGACTCGATGAGTTCGCGGTTCTTAATGACAAGCTCGCTCATGCGGCGGTATATTTCACCCTCAAGATCAGTCTGCTTCTTCTTCGTCTCAAGCTCATCAGGACCAAGCGCTTTGAACGTGGTCTGGGTCCCGTCAGAGAGGACAACGTCGACTTCTTCCACATACTTCTCCGTCTTTCCATACTCAAGCGTGCGTTCACCTCCCGAGTTGTTGTTCACGATGCCGCCCATGGCGCATATAGAACGGGAAGCAGGGTAGGAGGGAAGGATCTGGCCTTTCGCTAAGGTCGCCTTCTCAAAGTCACGGTAATAGGCGCCGGGTTCCGTTACGGCATATCCGTCCGCAACCTCGACTACCTTATTCATATATTTGGTGAACACAGCGACCACTGAGCGGGTCAGCGGACCACCCGACATATCAGTTCCTGCGGAGCGCGCCGTTACGGAAACATCCTCGCCTGCTTCTTTCGCTCCACGTACTGCTTTAACGAGCGTCGAAACGTCCGCAGCATTCTTTGGGTATACGACGACGGAAGGAATGCGCTCAAAGAGTGAGGTGTCATGAGAGAACTTAGCGCGCTCCGCAGAGGAATTAGAAACCCCTCCTTTGATATTCTTCTTTAGTTCGTCGAGTAATGCCATGACGAAATTATACCTGGGCAAGGATTTCCTTAATGACTGCCGCAGTCTCATTGGTATCCGCTATTGGGCGCGTTGGGATACCGGTAGGGATAACTACTTCATCGTTGCCTCCCGGGAAGAGAGCATCACCGACATACAACATTTCAGAAATAGGTACGCCAGTGAATTCACTTAGCTTCCGTACCCCATACGCTTTTGTTATCCCTTTGCGGGTGATGTCGATAGTGGTCGCTGCATTCATCTTCACTTCGCAGTCGGGAAGGCGTGCAACGAGCGCGGCCCACAATGGACGACGCTTCTCTTTATGTGGGTCCCATTCTTTTTTTGCTTCCCACGGCGCCTCCTGACCAAGCCCGGAGAAGGCGATAAGAGCACCGCGGTCTTCAATGCGTTCACCCCACACGGGAGTAGGAGGCTCAGTGAATCCGGTTTCTGCCATTGATTCCTCAAGGGCTGCCATGATGACTGCTTTCTCTTCGGGAGTGTAGGAATTGTCATCAACTAACTTCCACTCACCATCAACAAAGTGGTAGCAGTAGCCGGCACAGACCGGGAAGAGATAGAGGTTTTCAAGGTGTGCATCCTCAGGAAGCGCGGTGAGTACCTGCTTCTGGAACTGTGCGTATTTGCCTCCTGACATGATTGCAACCGGAAGTTTCTTGGTGAGCTCTGCCAGTAACGTTCCCATTTCTGGTGAGACCTGAGACTTACTCACGGCGAGCGTGCCGTCGAGATCAAAGGCAACTACTTTTGGAAGTGACATAGTTAGCGTAGTGCGGACAGTATACGTGAAAGAGACCCGGTGGCGACGCCCACCACTTTGTCGCCCCCGCCGTAGTACATATAAAGGGTATCGTCACGGATAACGGCGCCGCAGGGGAATACGACGTGCCCTACCTCGCCCTCAATCTCATACTTCTCAAGAGGCTCAAATATCGGGTCTGCGGTGCGCGAAAGCACGGTAGTCCCCGCCTCATCAAGAAGGGCCGCACCCACGCGATAGCGACCACGACGCGATACGCCGTGATAGAGCATAAGCCAGCCACCGTCTACTTTAAGGAGGGGGCCCGCCATACCTACTTTGGCGGCGTCCCATATACCTTCACGTGGTCCCATGATTTCAATGCAGCGGGATATGCGCGTGCCGCTC
>DAORIN010000053.1:0-4148 GCA_035438545.1 Minisyncoccota bacterium
CTGATTCGGCCTTCCGCAAGATTCTCATCGCCCTTGCGGTCTATATCACTTCTCTGCTTGCTGCCAACACGCTCGGCATTAAGTTGATGCCCTTCCTGTTCGGCTCACACCTCTCGGTGGGCGTATTCATGTTCCCGGTGGTGTTCCTCATGACCGACGTCATCGGCGAAGTGTACGGAAAGAAAGTTGCCAAGTACTTCGTGTTCGCGGGTATTATTTCAACGCTTCTCTTTATCGCGTATAACGTGATTTCAGTTGTCGCTCCGTGGTCGGCAGACGGCCTCTGGGCAAAGGAGTCGTATGAGCAGATATTCGGTGTGTCGCTCCGCTTTGCTATCGCATCCGTCATCGCGTACGCCATTGGTGAATACCAGGACGTGCTTTCTTTCTTCTTCTTCCGCAAGAAGCTTGGGGAAAAGAGCGGATTCTGGCTCCGTTCCTTCCTCTCAAACGTGTGGAGTCAGTTCTTCGATACTGTGCTCTTTATGGTCATCGCACTCTATGGCGTGTACCCGAATGATGTCCTCATCTCCGCCATACTTACCTGGTGGGCATTCAAGGTAGCGATGGGTCTTCTCTACACCCCACTGGCGTACGTCGGTATTAGGCTGCTCAAGGAGAAAGCAGCGTAAGGTAAAAGAAAAACAGCCGCCCACTCGGGCGGCTGTTTTTCTTTTTAGCTACGGAAGGGTTGTCGTTCCGTTCACCGTTGTACTCGTCGCGTTGATGGTCGTGTTGTACACGTTTGGCTGCTGCGGCGTTGCGGCACGCTCTTCAGTAGGAATAGGCGTAGGTGCGGCAGCCTGGTTATCCATGCCGGGCCAGACGAAAAAGGCAAAGAGTCCGATGAGGACGATAATGATGAGTCCGAGTACCCAGATTGTTGCCGAGTTACCGGTGTCGTTCGTGGGCGGCGTATTGATGATGGTAGCCATAGGTTCTAGTGAATTGGTTAGACCTTCATAATAGGCAGAGTGTGGTTAAGGGTTCATGAAGGTGGAGTTTTACCGGTGAGGCTCGTATACTGCCCCCACGATGCAGGTACAGCCCGTAAAGACACGAATCTTCAAGGAGGGAGAATCTCTTGCTGATTTTGTGGTGGCACATATACCAACATTGGCTGAAGGATCTGTCCTTGTGGTTACCTCAAAAATTGTGGCGCTTGCCGAAGGACGCACGTCAGACGCTACTGACGAGAAAACGAAGGAACGCCTCATACGAGCCGAGAGTACGTTCGCTCTCAAAACAAAGTGGGTCTGGCTCACACTCCGTGATCGGCTCGTCATTGCAAACGCCGGTATCGATGAGTCCAATAGTGCTGGGAAACTGGTTCTCCTTCCTAAAGACTCTTACGCAAGTGCAAAAGCGCTGCGTACCACCCTTATGAAACGGTACGGTATACGTCGTCTTGGCGTCATCCTTACTGATAGTCGTATCTTGCCGCTTCGTACGGGCGTGATGGGAGTGACGCTTGGCTATGCGGGCGTGAAAGGATTACGCGACTACATCGGTCAGAAAGACATCTTTGGAAGAAAGTTTCAGTTCGAGAAGACGAACGTCGTCGACTGCCTCGCGTCAGCTGCTGTCCTCTGTATGGGAGAAGGGGCTGAACGCCAACCGCTTGCAGTTATTACTGGAGCGCCCGTAGCGTTCGCTACGACAGTCCGAAAGGACGAACTTGCCATAGACCTCAAGGACGACATCTATCTCCCCCTCTTCGCCAAGATTCCAAAGGCTCTCCTTAAGAAGCGCTAAAGGCCTGGATATACGCTCTTTATAGTGCTATAGTCCCTCTAACACCGCCTTGAGTACCGACAGAACACGCATTAATGGAGAGATACGGGCTGAAAAGCTTCGCGTCATAGGCGCCGAGGGAGAGAACCTCGGCGTATTATCCTTTGATGAGGCCATGAAAGCAGCGGAAGCCGCAGGCCTCGACCTCATAGAGATCTCGCCGAACGCCGTCCCGCCCGTTGCGAAAGTCATGGATTATGGTAAATTCCAATACGAGCTGAAGAAGAAGGAGAGTGCGGCCCGGGCCAAGGCTAAAGTGTCTGAAACCAAGGAGGTCCAGATCAAGGTCGGCACGGGGGAAAACGACATGCGTCTCAAGGCTAAGAAGGCAGCCGAATGGCTTGCCGAAGGGCATCGCGTTCGCGCGGAGCTCTTCCTCAAAGGCCGCTATAAAGGGATGGATGAAGCGTTCCTCAAGGTCCGCCTCGAGAAATTCCTGCTCCTCATTCCGTACGCCTACCGTGTTTCCGAGCCGGTAGCGAAGTCCCCTAAGGGCTTTGCTGCCATCATCGAACGAGACCCGGGTGCTGCGAAAAAACAGCCTTCCGACACCAAAGAAACCCATGAAAACAAATAAGTCATTTACGAAGCGCATCCGTGTATCTCGCACGGGCAAACTCCTTGCCCGCAAGCCAGGTCAGGATCATTTCAACGCAAAGGAGCGTGGTCGCACCAAGGGCGACAAGAAGCGTGGCGTCCAGCTCGCTATGAGCAACCGCTTGATGCGCCGTTTCCTTGGAGGCAACGGTACGAAGCGCGCGAAGAAAGTCGTCGCTGAATAATCCCGTTAATTAATTTTCTATGCCACGAGTAAAAGGAGGAGTTCAGTCAGCTAAGACCCGCCGCAATGTATTGAAGATGGCGAAGGGCTATCGCCATGGCCGCTCGAAGAAGGAGCGCGCTGCCTACGAGTCCCTCGTTCACGCTGGTAAGCAGGCTTTTGCTCACCGCCGCGACAAAAAGAACGACTTCCGCCAGCTCTGGATCGTCCGCCTCAATGCGGCTATCCGCGAGAACGGGTACAAGAACTACAGCACCTTCATCGACTCATTGAAGAAGGCCAATGTTCTCCTTGATCGCAAGGTACTCTCGGAGATGGCAGTGAATCACCCAGAGGTGTTCACCCGCATCGCGAAGAAAGTTGGGTAATCCCCTCCCCTTAAGAAAAGCCCCGCTCGAGCGGGGCTTTTCTTTTTAGTTATAGTCAGAGTACTCACCTGGTGGTAATTCGTCTGGATGGTCTATATTCTTTTGCGGAAGTTCCCCTCCCCCGGAAGATTTAGGTTTCCAATGTTTACGCCATGGCGTCGGGTTTATTTCCCGATCATTTGGTCCAAGCTCTTCTCCAGTCCAAGATATTCCTTCTGGTGCCATATCCCTAGCGTACCACTCCGTTCTTCGTAATGTTAAACACTTCCCCTTCAGTGGGCACTATCGCTTTTACGCCGAGATAGTCATGGATGCGCTGCGCCAGAAACCGTGCAGAGGACGGTTCACCAAGTCCCACGATAAACGACTTTGCGCGTGGAATACATTTCTCTGCAAATGCGAGGAGGCCATCACGGTCCGCGTGCCCACTCCAACCATGGAGGACTTCTATAGTTGCTGCGACTTTTACGGTTTCTCTATCGATGCGCACGGACTTTGCGCCGTCCTGCATCATGCGTCCCGGCGACCCCGGTGCCTGGTACCCCACCATGATGAGGGTGGTCTTTGGGTCTCCTAAGTACTGTTGCTCCCACCGTCCGATGCGTCCGCCATGACTCATACCAGCGCCCGCAATAATGATCTTTGGTCCATGCTTTTCTCGTATCGCGTCTGAGTCCTCATGCGAGCGCGTCATCGTAAGGAATGGGAACTCAAAAAGGTTATGGCCGTGACCCATCTCTTCTTTTGCGTCTGTATTGAAATACTCACCTCCCCACTTCTGATAGATCTCCGTCACCGTTATGGCAAGCGGCGAGTCGAGAAACACCGGCACCTCTGGTACCTTATTTGCCGCAAACAACATCCCTATCTCATAGAGCATGAGCTGCGTCCGCTCGATGGAGAACGACGGGATAAGGACGGTACCACCACGCGCAAGCGCACGAGTGAGTACCTGCTGCAGCTTCTCAACGCGATGCGCCTTCTCAGGGTTAGCCCGATCTCCGTACACGCTCTCAATGAGGATGACGTCGGCGTCAGGAATAGGCTCAGCGTCAGGGAGAAGGAGCGCTGGTGAGTTCCCGATATCGCTCGTGACGGCAAATGCTGTGCCGTCAGCAGCACGCACCCGTACGCTCGCTGACCCAAGTATGTGGCCCGTGTCCCGGAGCATCACCGAGAGTCCAGGCGCTACTTCGCGCTCTTCT
>DAORIN010000054.1:0-4133 GCA_035438545.1 Minisyncoccota bacterium
CTACGGCTTTAACAAAGCGCACGCCGCAAGCTACGGCAAAGTCGCGTACCAGACGGCATACATGAAAGCGAACTACCCTGTTGAGTACCTTGCCGCCCTGCTTACGGCAGACGCTGGCGACGTCGAGAAGATTGCCATACTCGTGGCGGAAGCGGACCGCCTCAAGATTCCCGTACTCCCGCCTGATGTGAACGAAAGTCGCGCTACCTTTACCGTCGTTGGTGAGAACAAGGACGCCGTACGTTTCGGTCTCTCTTCTATTAAAAACTTCGGTGAAGGTATCGCAGAAGCCATCATTGCGGAGCGGGAAGCCAACGGTCCCTTTGCTACCCTTTCTGATTTTCTGGCGCGCATCGGATCAAAGAACCTGAATCGTAAATCGCTTGAGTCCTTGATTAAGTGCGGTGCACTTGATGCGCTTGGAGACCGCGGGCACTTGCTCCAGCATATTGAAACCCTGCTCACCTTCCACCGCGACGCCACTGCGCCCGTGTCTCAAGACACACTCTTTGCGGCAACCACTCCAACGCTTATCTTGCCTCCCGGCACCGCTACCGTTTCATTGACCGACAAGCTTGATTGGGAGCGTGAGCTGCTTGGCATTTATGTCTCCGGCCACCCGCTTGACGCACACACCGATAAAACGATGAAGGCGCATGTGACTATAGGGAGCGTCGTCGCGGACCCGCATCCGGGACTCCCACTTATCATTCCTGTCCTCATTTCGGACGTGCGCACCATCCTTACCAAGAACGGTGAGAAGATGGCCTTCGTTAAACTTGAGGATAAGTCGGGCACTATTGAAGCGGTGGTGTTCCCGAAACTGTTTAAGGAGCATGGCGCGGCACTCGTGGCGGGCCGCTGTATGTTAGTAAAAGGAACGGTCTCCAGCCGCAACGGCGAGCTCTCAATTGCGGTCGATAACCTGAAGCCCCTTTGATATAGTCTTCGTGAAGGAGGTACGCGATGAGCAAACCACCGGATACTGCCGAATCTATGAGGAGACGGCAGAAGATGCGTGAAGATCTTGAAAGAGAATTCCCGCACATGAGCGATGATGTTATTTCTCGAACAGTAAAACGGATTGAAGAGATAATCGACGAAAATGTCGATGAAGCCTTCAAGGAAGTAGAAGGCGGCGACCCATAATCGCCGCCTTTTTGTTTTTTTGATAAGGTGAGACTGGGCTGGGAGGAGAAGGATTTGCACTATGACTATTCCACTTCCCCCGGTCGCTGCAGCGCATATGGCGCTCCGAGCAAAAGGCCGTGAACGTGAGCCTCTTACCCGGCTCGCTGAGTGGGTGGAAACCCACAGTAAAACGTACGGTTCGCTCTTTCTTTCAGACACCTATGGTCTCCCACTCAATCAAACGGGCGAGAGTTGTAGCACCAATGATGAAAAGATTGCCACACTCATCCGCCTACTAAGAGAAGCAGCGGGCGAGCATGGTGTTTTTAATCAGTCTGAACGTGACTACCTTGGACGCGTACTCCGTGTGTGGAGCGAACACCAAGCGGTTCGGCTTTCGTGAACTGCAGCGACGCTGAACTTGTGCGCCAGCCTTGGGCAACCTCGGCTGGCGCATTTTTTATACTTTTCAAATACCTGGTCGTTGTGTACGATGCCTGACCAAGGGGAATGGGCCCCGGAGCAGAGGAAATGTCCCTTTTGTTCACGATGATTGAAGACGCGGAACGACAAGTTCGCGCGCTTCGAGAAACAAACTTGTGCGAGCCCGAGCATATTCAGCCACTGATTGAGTGGTTGAGGGATCGCGAAGAAAACGAAGGTCTGATACGGTCAAGCCGATTGGCTGAAGCATTTCAGACGGTCAATCCGACGGTGTGCTCGCGCTCGTTGGTCTACCCGACCAGAACGCTCCGCGAAACGCTTGAGGCGCTTTCGGCGGGCAAAGACAAGAGCCAAGACGTGTTCGATTTCACGCTCAACGTTCTCTCAGCGTGGTCAGATATCCAGTGCGCGCACGCATAACGCACCCTGGTAAAAACTATAACGGCGGCCCTCACAAGGCCGCTGTTTTTTATGCTATTCTCCCTCCTATGACATCGCTCGAACATAAGCGCCATACCCTTGCCCACCTCCTCGCTGCCGCCGTCCTTGAAACGTACCCAGACGCAAAGCGCACTATAGGGCCGGCGATAGATACGGGCTTCTACTTCGACTTTGAGTTCCCTACCGAAAAACCAACAGAAGAGAGCCTGAAGAAACTCGAGGCAAAGATGCGTAAGCTCCTACCGTCATGGAAAAGCATGGAGCGCAGTGAGCTCTCCGCTGAAGCGGCAAAAGCCGAATATCCAGGGAATGAATACAAGCACGAGCTGATCGATGAGTTTTCAGGTGAAGGACAGACGCTCACCTTCTACACGTCAGGTCACTACAGTGACCTCTGCCGTGGTGGTCACTGCGAAAATCCTGCAAAGGAAATCGCAGGGGACTCCTTCATGCTTGATCGCATCGCCGGTGCCTACTGGCGTGGCGACGAGAAGAACCCAATGCTCACCCGCATCTATGGCCTTGCCTTTGATACCAAAGAAGAACTCGATGCGTACCTTGCCAACCGCGAAGAAGCGAAGAAGCGCGACCATCGCAAGATTGGCCGAGAGCAGGGTCTCTTTGTCTTCTCCGATCTCGTCGGCTCCGGTATGCCGCTCTTCACCCCTAAAGGAAACATCATTCGCTCCCAAATTATTGGATTCTCACGTGAACTGAATGAAGCACTTGGATTCGGCGAAGTGCACACCCCAAACGTAAACAAAGGGGAGCTCTTTAAGATTTCCGGTCACTACGACCAGTACAAGGAAGACATGCTCTCCGTACGCAGCCAGTACGTGGAAGATGAGATGTTCCTAAAGCCAATGAACTGCCCCCAGCACACCCAGATCTACGCTTCTGCGCCGCGCAGTTACCGAGACCTTCCGGTACGCTTTTCTGACTTCGCTACCCTTTACCGTGATGAGCGTCCAGGAGAACTCTCCGGTCTCACCCGTCTACGCGCGTTCGCTCAGGACGATGGTCACATCTTCTGTCGTGAAGATCAGATAGAAGAAGAGATTAGTGCCGTGCTTGCCGCTATTCAGAAAGCGCTTGCGGTGTACCGCATCGACTACTGGATGCGCCTCTCACTTCGGGATCCTCAAAACAAAGAGAAGTATTTGGGTGCTGACGAAGGCTGGGTAAAGGCAGAGGCCATCATGCGAAAGCTTCTCACTGAGAAGAACATTACGCACAAAGAAGCAGAAGGCGAGGCCGCATTCTATGGACCAAAGATAGACATCATGGCGGTAGATGCGCTTGGTCGTGAGTGGCAAATTTCCACCATCCAGCTCGACTTCGTGCAGCCTACGCGCTTTCAACTTGAGTACACCTCTGATGACGGTAGTAAGAAGACGCCGGTGATGATTCATCGTGCACTTGTCGGCTCTCCTGACCGTTTCCTCGGTATATTGATTGAACACTACGCTGGCGCCTTCCCTGCCTGGCTTGCTCCTATACAGGCGCGCATTCTCCCTGTGTCAGACAAACATGCGGCGTATGGTGCTGAGATACTCGCCCAACTTAAGGGTGCTGGTATCCGCGCTGAACTGGATGACGCAAACGAATCTCTTGGAAAAAAGATTAGAAACGGAAAGACGGATAAGGTGCCGTACCTTCTCGTGATTGGAGACGCAGAGGTAGACGCAAAGACGGTTTCCGTAGAGAGTCGTGATCACGGAAAACTTGATGCAATGAATATTGCTGCATTTATCGAACGCGTACAGAATGAGATTGCGACGCGTGCTTAACGCCCTCCCGACAACCCTTTTACGATATCTTCAACGGTGAGCTCTTCGCCCTTAGCAAACGAACGAAATCCCTCGTGGCTTGAGTAGCGGGGACGCGGCGTGTGCTGGGCCGGGGCGTGATGTGCTTTCGGTGCGGGAGCATGATGCTCCACAGGGGTAGCTACTTCTTTTTCCGTGATGCGCGGCAGAATCTTAAAGAGGAGCAGGTACGAAATGACGCCGCTCCAAAGAGCGAGCACAAGGAAATAAAGAATAGCGTCTACGGACATTCCACTAGTATACCGAAAACGGCCCCGCAGTGCGGGGCCGTTTTCTTAATAACCTGTT
>DAORIN010000055.1:0-4009 GCA_035438545.1 Minisyncoccota bacterium
GACCTACTCCTTTGAAGACCGTGGTGGGCGCCGCGTGACGCTCCGTCCTGAGATGACGCCGAGCCTTGCACGCATGGTGGCCGCCAAGCGCCGTGAGATGCCCTTCCCGCTTCGCTGGTTCTCTATCGGCAACCGCTTCCGCTATGAGCGCCCGCAACGTGGACGTCTTCGTGATTTCTATCAGACGGACGTGGACTTCGTTGGCCTCCCTGCCGGCGAATCCGATCTTGAAGTGGTCACCCTCGCATCAGACATTCTGAAATCGTTCGGTGCAACGGATGCGGACTTCGCTATTCGCGTGAACTCCCGCGCGCTTCTGGGGGCTGCGTGTAGAGCAGTAGGACTCACCGACGCTGAAGGAGTGAAGGCGTACTGGGTATTGCTTGATAAGAAGGCGAAGATGAGTGCGGAAGAATTTGCCGCAGCACGCGGTGACAAAGATCCACTCAAAGCAATTGAGGACGCCACCGATGAGGCTGTCCGCGTAGAGAAAGAAAAGATAGAAGCATTTATCGCTACTCTTAAAGAACGCGGTATTGAAAATGTCTCCTTTGATCCAGAAATAGTTCGTGGCTTTGATTACTACACCGGCATGGTATTTGAGATAAATGACACGCACGAAGAGAACCCGCGTGCTCTTTTTGGCGGTGGCCGTTATGACGGACTTGTCGCTATGTTTGGCGGCGACCCAATTCCTGCCGTAGGGTTTGCGTTTGGCGACGTCACTTTCTCAGACTTCCTTGAAACCCACGGTCTTCTTCCAAAGATAGACACGGTTCCGCAGGTATACATCGGCACGCCAGAACCTACCGATGCAAAGGCGGCGCAGGAATTTGCAGCTACACTCCGTGCGCTCGGTATCCGTGTCTTTGTAAACCTTTCTGAAAAAGAGCTTGGCGCTCAGGTAAAAGATGCAGTGAAGCGTGGGATCCCGTACTTCATGGCCTACGGCGCACAGGAAGCGAAATCCAGCATGATTCGCCTTAAGGATTTGGCGCGAAGCGAAGAGGAATCGATAGAAGAAAATCAAATTGGTAAGCATCTTGCGAAGCTCTTGAAGTAGCATGCGGGCGATTACTTTTGACATAGAGGCGATATCGCCGAACATGGTGCGCGGCAGACTAGATGTGAATGAGATGGAACTTACCGTCGTCGGCATTCACGACTCTTCTACTGGCGAATACTCTTCATTCCTTAAGGACGAGTTACCGAAACTCTGGCCCATCATCGAACAGTCGGACATGTTAATAGGATTCAACTCTGACACCTTCGACATACCGCTCCTGAATCGTTACTACCCCGGGGACCTCACGAAGATGCGCTCGTTGGATCTTTTAAGTGAGGTGTATAAGACGTTAGGGCGCCGTATACGATTGCAGTCGCTTGCCGAAGCAACGTTGGGGCGCGGGAAGTCGGGAGACGGTCTTAAGGCAACGGTGTGGTGGCAGGAAGGAAAATATGACCTCGTACGCGAATACTGCATTGAAGACGTCCGCCTCACGCGCGAGCTCTATGACTATGCGCTTACCAAGGGACATTTGAAGTACAAGGATCTGAATCAGAAGAAGGATATTAAGCTTGATACCTCCCGCTGGGAGGCAGAAGCGGAGGGTCACGCCCTCACCCACACCTTAGGAATTTGAGGTTGATTTGAGGCTCTGCCTAGGATAGGATGCCCCCTTACGCTTCGCACCGTGCGAAGCGTATGTACACGGGAACTAGACTCATGAATAAGCTACGCATGGAAATTCATGGAAAAGTGAATGGCGTTCAGCTCGACGCGCTGGTAGACCATTTTGGTACCGCGCTCGCGCCGACGCCCCATCTGCCGTTCAGCTTCAGAACCATCACCCACATCCCTGACACCGGCCCAACGACCAGGATTATGGTCTTTGTCGACGAGCTCGGGCAGGTGGACATGGTGAAGCTTTTTTCGGCGCTGAACACGATTCCAGTTGAAGCCGACGTCAACCTTGGTTGGAGCCCTCGGGCGCCGAACGTGGTTGAACTCTCTGCTGCTCGAAAGCTAGCGGGCTAACGAATACGTTTCGCTAATCACGTGCGCGGCCTTCACGGGTCGCGCACGTTCATGTACATGCTATCCTTTTTCCTATGGATAAGAACCAAAACTTTCTCCCGGGCGTCATCATAATCGCCGGTCTCCTTATTGCAGGCGCCATATTTTTCGTACGCAGTAACGCTATTGTTCCGACAAAGGGAGACGTGTCCCTGCTGCGACCCGTAAGCACGAGCGATCACCTCGTAGGAAACCCGGAGGCTCCGGTGGTAGTCGTGGTGTATTCCGATATCGATTGTCAGTACTGCAAAACTTTCCACGAAGCCATGGAGCAGCTTACTGCTGATTACGGTCCTAACGGTAAGGTCGCCTGGGTGTACCGTCACTTCCCCCTTATTGATGTCCACCCGAACGCCGCAGCACACGCTGAAGCGGCTGAGTGTGTCGCCTCTCTTGGTGGATCTGATCTTTTCTTCCGATTCATCGACGCACTCCACCAGGCAGCGCCTGACGCAGATCAATTTGATCCAAGAGGGTATGCGTCAGTAGTAACGAGTCTTGGCGTCTCGGTCACGGACTTTGATGCGTGTATCGCGGGAAGCAAGTTCGAGAAACGCGTTGCAGACGACTATGATAACGCGATAGAGATGGGCGCGGGCGGCGCTCCCTTTAGCGTTATTCTGATTAAAGGACATGAACCGGTTCCCGTCTCCGGTTCTCTTCCCTATCTTTCTTTAAAGAAAGTCATTGATGCTGCGATAGAGAAAGCAGCGGAGCCTGCGTCCTAGTCAGCTTCCGCTAGACGCAAGCGATACAGCGAGAACGAATCTTCGCCTTCAAACATATCGGAGGGGTTCGGGAGGAATACACGGGTGCGAGAGATTTCTTCCGTCGCATCAGCAAGCAGCCGGTGAAAGACTTCGAATATCTCTCCTATCTCTGCGTAGGTAATAACGTATTTACGCATCTGCGGTTTGCCGTCAGCGTTTTTGCGCTTCTTGCACTCATACACGATGAAGCGGCAGATGGGTTTTCCGTAGAGCTCGCTTACGGTGTAGTAGTTAAAGATTGCTTGGATGAGGAATAGTGTCTTAGTCTGTGGCGCCTTAGTGAACGAGTCGACGAACTTATGATCGACGATATCTACCATGCCAGGGTTACCTTTTGATTCCACCACCAGGTCAGAAATTGCTTTGACTGGAAGTTTCTGGCCTGGAACGGAGGCAATGCCACGTACCTCAATACCAAGCACCTTGTGGCGTGGGGGTTTTGCCAAGTAGAACCCGATGGCCTGGAGGTAGTCGCGTTCCATAGAAAGACGCTTTGCTTTTTGCGCTACACGCGTCTTAGCGACGCCAAAGTTAATCTCAAAATCTGCGATGGCACGCATATAATCAAGACCACTCTTTATGGCCTCTTCTTTATCGATGCCGCCATAAAAGTGTTCGAGTGCGAGGTGGCCGGCACTTCCTATGATAGAGGCGGGGGTACGCGGAGTATCGTATATCTTCTCGACGTAGCGCTTATACCAGGCAAGCGGATTACGGAGAAAAGCCATCAAGGAAGAGTGGCTCCAGTACGCTATGGGGAGCTTTTGTGATTTCGTGGTTCGCTTCTTTTTTACCATGTCACTTCAGTATACAAAATCTCTCAGTGTACCTTTGTTTTTATTGACAAAGACACTTTATGATATATAATACGTAAACGAAGGTGCATCTAGCCATGGTGGCGAACCCGCAAGGGAGATGTAATACATTCCATGACCGTACGTACATTGCTAAGTGTGGTAGGTGGCCTGCTACTGGTCGGATTCGGCGGATTAGTGCTCTCGTTCACTCCGCACCTTTGGGGAACTGCCAACGAACTGGCAGCCCATGGTGCGACAGATGGCGAGAGCGCAATGAAGCTCTATTTGATCGGCGGCATGGCGACGGGGGTGGCATTGACGGGTTTCGGCCTTTTCTTCGTCTATCGTCCCTTCGCACTCACCCC
>DAORIN010000056.1:0-4000 GCA_035438545.1 Minisyncoccota bacterium
ATCGCCCGTCGTAAGGTCAGTGATGAGACAGTTGCCGACGTTAGCACCAAGAGACGACTCTTGAGAAAGAATCGCCAAGATGAGCGCGGCACGTACCCCGGTCTTTGCGGACGCCGCTTGAGCGTAACGAGCCGCATCCCCGAACTGAATAGTGTCGGTATCGCGAAGCGGGAACAAGCGTGCGCGTATTGCTGCTGCCTGCGCCTGACGCTCAGCAAGCACTTGGCTATACGCCGCTTCTTCGTTTTTCGTAATCGCAAGGAGTTGGTTCTTATCAGCCTTATTCTTATCAATTTCCTGCTTTTTTGTTTCAACTACGTAGCGGGCATCCGCTGCTGCTGACTGCTGGTCGGCAAGTGCTTTACGCTCACTTTCAGTCTCAGTACGGATCTCACGAATCTCAGCGAATTCCTTATGGAGTCCTGACTGTACCGTCACGATGTTATCGACGTCTTCAAAGAGAGAGAATGCACTGTCAGCGGCGAATGCTATTTCAACTAGCGAGAGGTCATCGACTTGATCCTGACGTCGAAGGAAGGAGGCAAGGGAATCGTGCCCATCGTCAATCTTTGCAGAGAGCTCATTAATGCGTGCGGTCTTTGTCTTTATCTGATTCCCTATCTTCCCAATCTCAATATTCTTCGCCTTTATCTGCGCCTCGGCCTGAGCAATCTGCGCATTAAGGGTCGTCACGTCACCCTGAAGCGTATTCTTTTTCGCACGGGTGGCATCAAGCACTTGCTGCCACTGTCCTATCTCTTCCTGAAGCTTATCGTACTGGTCTTCAAGCTCGGCACGCTCTTCTTTAGTGAGTTCCTGTGCATGGACTGCCGCAAGGTGCGGCACGAAGGCTGCTCCGGCAATAACGGAGGCCGAAATGACGAACAATCCAAGGAGCCGCGTGAAGCGTTTCATCGGCATACAGTATATCAGAGCGAAAACGGGCCTAAATATGACAGAAAAACCGACTCTCGCCGGTTGTTCCTCGCACTGTATAGCGGGCTTATGCCGCTGCTTCACCTCCCTCTTCCTCAGTCTTACCCTTCTTCTCTACCTCAATTGCAGCCATATCAGGAGCAGCAACCGTTTCTTCAGCTTCCACTTCAACTTCCTGGATGAGGGCGACAATCTGGTCTCCTTCAATCTTAGCCTCAACGCCTGATGGAAGTTTGAGGTCGCTCACGTGGATCTGATCCCCGATAGCGGCAAGGACGGAGATGTCTACCTCAATTTCCTGCGGAAGGTTTGCTGGAGATGATTCAATCTCAAGCTCATGGAGTACCTTCACGAGTGAGCCACCCGCCTTCACTGCAGCAGACTCGCCGACATAGCTGAGAGGAACAGCAACTTCAACCTTCGCTCCCTTCTCAATGGCATAAAAGTCAGCGTGGCGAGGGACGTTCGTGACGGGGTCACGATCAATCTCATGGATAAGGACCTGGAGCGGGGTACCAAGACCCTGGAGATCGATAACGGTGGACTCTCCTGAATCGCGGAGGATCTTTTCAAAATCGCGGGACGCTACCGTTATGGATACTGCTTCCTGCTTAGGTCCGTACACCACTGCCGGCATAGAGCCTGCAGACAAAAGGGCCTTTGAGGCCTTGCCGGTTTCTTCGCGTTTAACCGCGGACAACGTAATAGTCATGATGAACGGCAGTATGCCCTAAAGGAGGCCGTGGTGCAAGGCGGCTAGAGCCCTGCCGCCGCCTTAGAAACCTTATCGAGACGGCTGAGGAACGCCGCGCGGGCTGCCGGGACGTTCTCTTCTTTCCCTTTCCAGAGAGCGAGTGCTTCTTCCTGGAGGGCACGTGAGAAGGAGAATGTGAGGGGCCATGGAGCATTCTTCGCCTTCGCAAGCTGTGCGATAGCACGCAGATTATCCGTGGCCTGGTCCGGAGTTTGGCCGCCAGAGAGGAACACAATGCCGGGAACCACTGCCGGGACCGCTTGAAGCAAGGCGCCAAGGGTGTCCTCAGCTACGTCTTCTGGAGAGTCGATGCGGCCCGTACCTTTTCCTGAAAGCGCCATTGAAGTCTTGAGAATAACGCCGGAAGGGTCGACGCCGTGCTCACCCAACGCCTGCATGAGCGCAGACACCGCTTCCGTGATAACAGCACGACTCCTCATACGGCTATGCATACCGTCATACAAGACTTCAGGCTCGAGCATCGGCACCATGCCTGCTTCCTGCACGCAGCGTGCATACATCGCAAGGCGCTTTGCGTTCTCAACCACTGCAGCAGACGTCGGAAGACGATCGCCATCGATGGTCACTACCGCGCGCCATTTGGTGAACCCAGTCTTGTGCGCATCCCTATACCCATGCAGACGTTCTGAGAGACCGAGAAGGCCTTTCGTGATGAGCTCGTCCGCGCTTTCTGGCATTGGCTCAGTGCCCTCGTCCACTTTGATGCCGGGAACTATGCCTCGAGACAGAAGTGATGCAGCAAACGATGTACCATCATTCGCATTCTGTTCGAGCGTACCTTTATAAAGGATGACGCCAGAGATGTACTCTTCTACCCCAGGAGTAGAGAGAAGGAGGTCGCGATACGCGCGGCGCATCTCGTCCGTCTGCTCTATACCTTGGGCAGCAAACCGCTTATCACACGTACCGTCACTTTCGTCAGCGGCAAGTATTCCTTTTGGCACCGCGCACAGCGACTTTGCGGAAGATGAGAGGTCAATCATAGCCCAAATTCTAGCACGAACGACTAGAACTCTTCGAACTGAGGGACAAGATTCACAATGACGTTATCAGTCGCCGTTGCGCCATCACACGATATTCGGAAGGTGGACTGTTGCGTGATTTTTGGAGAGGTTGAGGTCGTCGTTGCAAGAGCTCCTGCGCCATCAGACGAACCGGTCCAGAGAGTGCCGGTTGGTCCCGTAACTGTGCACGAGGAAGCGGGAGTAAGTCCGGCCGCACTGAACGAGAGGAGCGTAGTAGCGTCCACGTTCACGCGGTCAGGGTTCGCTTCGATGTAAGCGGTTGGGTTGGTAAGTAGGACGGTCGTGTTCGCCACTGCTCCCGAGCAGTTCACTGAGTACGGGTAGCTTGGCTGAGGCGGATTGGTAAGGACGCCAGTGGAAACCGATCCTCCGGTTGCGCCTCCAGTTGCGAAGCTGGTACTGCTGCATGACGTAGCTCCCGTTGAAGACCAGGTAAGCATCGCCGACTGTCCCGAGATAATAGGGCCATTGTTTGTGAGCGTTGCCGTTACAGCATTTGGATCTTCCGTAGTATCGCCCGGGTCAGTACAGCCGCTATCCGCCATATCAATGAGCCCGTCAGAGTCGTTCGAGATACCGTCTGAGCACTGCGTGGTAGTTACCGTAACGGTTTCAGCATCGGTTGCGACTCCTGCACCCTCCTGAGCGGATTCGCTCGAGCGACGATAGGAAGTATCGCGACACCCCACACCAAGTGGTGCGATGCAATGACCGCCATTATATTCAGCAGGCTTGTTCGTCGTGCCTGTTGCGCCGGTCACACCGTAACAGGTGACGACTGCCAAGTCGCACCCTGCATCGCCACAGCGGTTCGGATAACGAACAAACTCTTCATTCCAAGCTGAGTAGCCGGCGTTGAATGCTGCATTCGGGCACAGTTCGCCCTGTCCGCCGTTATCATGCACGGTCTCGCCATAGATGGTCGTCTGCGTCCCGCCGGTCCACCAACTATCTCCTTCCCAGCCGCCGCTCGCTGATGTGCCGGAGCCGCTGGTGCAAGAAATGATGTACTGAGTCGTCGAAGTTGGGCTCTCAGTGACGGTGCCACTTGTCGCTCCGCTCGTTTGGAATCCGGTACCGACGCATGAAGATGCGTTGGTCGAAGACCAGGTAATTGTTATCGGAGTTGTTGGGTTTGTTGAGTTGCTTGATCCGCTCTCTCGCCTCTTCAAGCTGTGCTTTGTAGTAGTCGATTCCGAGCGGTTCCGATCCGCCAAACTCGCTTGTTGATACAGCCTTCTCCTCCGGCATGGCGTAAACACAA
>DAORIN010000057.1:0-3986 GCA_035438545.1 Minisyncoccota bacterium
AGTGGTTTCTCGTGAAGAGATCACGCTCATCGACGCTTCTACCTACCAGATGTTTTCTGCAGCGACTGCAATGATTCCGTTTGTGGACCACGACGACGCGAACCGTGCACTCATGGGTTCGAACATGCAGAAGCAGGCGACGCCGTGTCTCATCCCTGAGGCCCCGCTCGTTGCTACGGGTATTGAAGAGCATGCGGCTCGTAACACTGGACGCCTCATCATCGCTATTGAAGCAGGTGAAGTGACCTTTGCTGACGCAAAGAAGATCACGGTAGAGAACAAGGATGGTAAGAAGAAGGACTACAAGCTCCAGGGCCTTACTCAGACCAACCAGAACTCAGCATTCAGCCAGCGTCCTATCGTCACGGTAGGTACGAAAGTGAAGAAGGGAGATGTCCTTGCTGACGCATCAAGTTCTGCTAACGGCCAGATGGCACTCGGACAGAACGTTCGCGTTGCCTTCATGAGCTGGAGCGGAGCGAACTACGAAGACGCTATCGTCATCTCTGAGCGCCTCGTGCAGGATTCCAAATTTACTACCGTTCATATCGAAGACTTCGAAGCTGCGGTACGCGACACGAAGCTCGGTGCTGAAATCACCACTCACGACATTCCGAACGTCGGTGAGCTCCGCCTTAAGAACCTCGATGAGGAAGGCGTCGTGCGCATCGGTGCAGAAGTACGTCCGGGCGACATTCTCGTTGGTAAGGTAACGCCAAAGGGCGAGACCCAGCTCACGCCAGAAGAGCGTCTCCTCCGTTCCATCTTCGGCGACAAGGCCAAGGACGTGAAGGACACCAGCCTCCGCATGGAAGGCGGCAAGCGTGGACGCGTTATCGGGGTGAAGGTCTTCTCTCGCGAGAAGGGTGATCAGCTCGAAAGCGGCATCATCAAGAAGATTGTGGTCACCGTCGCGCAGGTTCGTAACGTTTCCGTTGGAGACAAGCTCGCCGGACGCCACGGTAACAAGGGTGTTATCTCCCGCGTACTTCCAGCTGAAGACATGCCGTACGACAAAGAGGGAAATCCTATCGACCTTATCCTCACCCCGCTCGGCGTTCCGTCGCGCATGAACCTCGGACAGATTCTTGAGCTGCACCTCGGTCTTGCCGCAAACACCCTCGGATACCAGGCTATCGTTCCTCCATTTGCAGGAGCAACGGCTGACGAAATCCGCAACGAGCTTGAGCTCGCAGGGCATGATCGCTCTGGAAAGATGCAGCTCTTCGATGGTCGCACCGGCGAAGCATTCGCTCAGGCAATCTCCGTTGGCTACATGTACATCTTGAAACTCCATCACATGGTGGAAGACAAAATCCACATGCGTTCGATTGGTCCGTACAGCCTCATCACGCAGCAGCCGCTTGGCGGAAAGGCACAGAACGGTGGTCAGCGCTTTGGAGAAATGGAAGTGTGGGCGCTCCTCGGTTACGGTTCTGCCTACACGCTTCGCGAAATGCTTACCATCAAGTCTGACGATATTCAGGGCCGCTCCGCGACCTTCGATGCCATCGTGAAGGGTGAGCCGGTGACCCATTCGGGAACCCCTGCTTCCTTCTCGGTACTTACTAACCAGATCCGCGGCCTCGCGCTCGATATCGAGCCGGTAGAGAAGCCGGTAGACGCGGACGCATAACCTAAATCTCTATGGCTACCTCAAACAATCCGAAGAGAATGATGGGCCCCCGCGGCGCGGACTGGAACGCACTCCGTCTTTCGCTTGCGTCCCCTGAACGCATCCTTGAATGGTCCCGCGGTGAAATCACCAAGCCGGAGACCATCAACTACCGCACCCAGCGTTCTGAAAAGCATGGTCTGTTCGACGAAAAGATATTCGGTCCTGAAAAGGATTACGAGTGTTACTGCGGTAAGTACAAAGGCATCCGCTACAAGGGCATCATCTGCGATAAGTGTGGTGTGGAAATCACCCGTTCTATCGTGCGCCGTGAGCGCATGGGCCACATCGAGCTCGTCACGCCAGTCGCGCACATCTGGTTCCTCCGCTCCATGCCAAGCCGTATGGCGCTTATCCTCGGCATCCCGGGGGCTGACCTTGAGAAGGTTATCTACTTCGCCGGCTACATCGTCACCAAGGTGAACGAAGACACGAAGAAATCACTCCTTTCAGATCTTGAAAGCGAGTACAAGACCAAGCACAAGGAAGCGAAGGATGATAAGGAGCGCGACGCTCTCAAAGAGCGCATGACGCTTACGAAGGCTGAAATTGATTCAGTCGTCGTTGGCCGTGTGTTCGATGAAATCGCGTACCACCGCTACTCCGTTAAGTACTCAACGCTCTTCGAAGCAAAGATCGGTGCTGAAGCTATCTACGATATCTTCCGCAACGTTAAGCTTGATGAGCTGAAGGCAGTACTTGAAGCAAAGTACGCTAACGCCGCATCGGCTGAACGCGAGAAGCTCGCAAAGCGCATCTCGTTGATTGCTTCGATGATTGCTTCAAAGGTACGTCCTGAATGGATGTTCCTCACGAAGATTCCGGTTATCCCACCAGCACTTCGTCCGATGGTGGCGCTTGAAGGTGGTCGTCATGCAACGTCTGACGTCAACGACCTCTACCGCCGCGTCATCAACCGCAACAACCGTTTGAAGAAGCTCATCGACATTCACGCTCCAGAAGTGATTTTGCGCAACGAAAAGCGCATTCTCCAGGAAGCAGTTGATGCACTCCTCGACAACTCGATTCGTAAGTCGGGTGCGTCAGGTGGTGCGCTCACTCCGAGCCAGCGCCGTCCATTGAAGTCACTTGCTGACTACTTGAAGGGTAAGCAGGGCTACTTCCGCCAGAACCTTCTCGGTAAGCGCGTCGACTACTCTGGCCGCTCCGTGATTGTCGTGGGTCCTGACCTTGAGCTTGATGAATGCGGTCTTCCAAAGCACATGGCCTTGGAACTCTTCCGTCCATTCGTTATTGCTGGTCTTCTTTCCCGCGAGCTTGCGTTCAACATCCGTGGTGCAGGTCGTCTTATCGAAGACGGCGTACCAGAAGTCTGGGAAATCCTCGAAGAAGCAATTAAGGGTAAGCACGTGCTCTTGAACCGCGCCCCAACGCTTCACCGCCAGGGTATCCAGGCATTCCGCCCTCGCCTTATCGAAGGTGACGCTATCCAGCTTCACCCGCTCGTCTGTCCTGCCTTCAATGCAGACTTCGACGGCGACCAGATGGCTATCCACGTACCGCTCTCAGAAGAGGCGCAGTGGGAGGCAAAGAACGTCATGTCGGCGAACAAGAACATCTTGAAGCCAGGTTCCGGAGAAATGATTGTGATGACCCAGAAGCCGCTCGATATCGTACTCGGCGCCTACTGGCTCACGAAGGATGTTCCGGATGCAAAGGGCGCAGGAAAGTACTTCCAGAGCCCGAACGCTGCGATTCTTGCGAAGGACTACGACGTCGTCGACATCCGCGCAAAGATTCACGTGCTTCCGATGGCCGACAAGGAGAAGTATTCGATGTTCGAAGGAAAGCCGTTTGAAACCACGGTGGGACGCCTCTTGTTCAACACCGTGCTCCCTTCAGACTATCCGTTCATCAACGAACCAATCACGAAGAAGGTGCTCTCAAGCGTCATGGCAGACTGCATGCTCCGCTACGGCATTGATGCGGTTCCGGGCATCGTGAACAAGGTGAAGCGCTTCGGCTTCGAGTACGCAACACGCTCCGGTATTTCCTGGAGCCTTGATGACGTATCGGTTCCTGAAGCAAAGGAATCGGTTATCGACGCTGCGCGCACGAAGGTGAATAAGATTGAAAGCGACTTCCGCGACGGTCTTTTGGCTGCAGAAGAGAAGCGCCGCATGGTGATTGAGGTCTGGCACGGTGCTAAGACTGAGGTAGAAAAGCTCGTTGAAGACGCACTTGATCCGAAGGGCTCCGTGCACGACATGGTGCGCTCGGGTGCTCGCGGTTCCATCGGTAACCTCACGCAGATGGCCGGTATGAAGGGTCTCATCCAGAACACGGCCGG
>DAORIN010000058.1:0-3972 GCA_035438545.1 Minisyncoccota bacterium
GTCGCCGTCTGCTGACTGCATCATTCCTGAAGTACTTGATGAACGCGTGGTGCCTACCATTGCGGCAGCGGTACAGTGATACCATACGCGCATGAATATTCTTGTCTTAGGAAGCGGCGGACGTGAGCACGCACTTTCATGGAAAATTGCGCAGTCACCGCTCGTTCAAAAGCTCTATATCGCGCCGGGAAATGCAGGCACCGCGCAGGTAGGGGAGAATGTCGCTCTCACCATCACGGACACGAGTGCCGTCGCTGCATTTTGTAAGGAACAGAATATTGGACTCGTCGTCGTTGGCCCCGACGATCTTCTTGCTGTTGGCATCGTTGACGCGCTTGAAACGGAAGGAATTACGGTCTTTGGCCCATCGAAAGCAGCAGCACAAATTGAGTGGTCAAAAGCCTACGCAAAACAGGTGATGCAAGAAGAGGGTATACCCACCGCACGGCACCGCGTGTTTGAAAGCGCGGAGGGTGCGCTTGCGTATGCCGAGAAGCAACCGCTCCCGCTCGTGATAAAGGCAGATGGGCTGGCGCTTGGTAAGGGAGTCGTCATCGCTACGACGCATGAAGAAGCCGCTGCTGCCATCAATGACTTCATGGGAAAGAAGATTCATGGCGACGCGGGTGCCACCGTTGTTATCGAAGAGTATATGGAGGGACTTGAGATTTCCGTGCACGCGCTTTGTGACGGAGAACGTGCGCTCATGTTTCCCTCGTCCAAGGATCATAAGCGGGTGCGTGAAAACGATGAGGGACCAAACACCGGCGGCATGGGAACGGTAGCACCGGTTCCCATTGTTCCAGCAGCACAAATGCAACTGGTTGAAGAACGCATTGTTCTTCCGCTTCTTGCCGCCCTTAAGAAGCGCGGTACTCCATTCAAGGGACTTCTTTTCCCGGGAGTGATGCTCACCAAGTACGGCCCCATGGTCATCGAATTCAACGCACGCTTTGGTGACCCGGAAACTCAGTCCTACATGCGGCTCATGGAAAGTGACGTTGTTCCCGTACTTTTTGCTGCGGCAAAAGGTGACATAGGAGATATACGCCTCACCTGGGAAGAAGGAGCGGCAGCGTGCATCGTAATGGCATCAGGTGGGTATCCTGGCGCGTATGAAAAAGGAAAAGAGATAGCCGGCATAGAAAACGCAGAGGCGAACGACTGCGTGGTATTTCATGCAGGCACGAAGCGAGACGAAGACGGGACGCTTCGCACGAATGGGGGACGCGTGCTGAACGTTACGGCGCTCGGTAAAGAGTTACCGGAAGCGCTCCACCGCGCATACGAAGGAGTCGCTACGATTCAGTTTGAGGGAGCGCAGCATCGCACTGATCTTGGAAAGAAGGCAATCCCTTAGTCGCGCTGTATTGCTTCACGAACGCGGTCAAACACCGTTGCATACCATGCACGGTCTTTATCGATGGTGAGTCGTGATGCAACTTCACGGTACGGTACCCACGCGGTTTCTGTTATCTCATGTGCAGGGGTAAGAAGCGCGGCGCGCGGCGCAGCATACAAGAAAAGATGAATCGTTTTGTGAGGTGCGCCCTCAACGCCTCCTTTGGTGCGCGTGTAGCTCCCAAGGTCGTCAATGTACTCAAGATCGGTGAGATGTGTTTCCTCCGCTATTTCACGGAGTGCCGCCGCTTCATCTGTTTCATCCGCCTCAATCTTCCCCTTAGGAAAGGTCCAGACGCCCGTGGTTTTCCTATACACCAGTGCTATCGTGCCGCCGTCTCCGATGACGACGCCCCCTGCGTGCGTTGCTCCAGCTAGTTCCATGGGCGGTAGTATGACATATCCCTTGCGCCTTAAGGGCAGGGACGTGATAATGGCGGAGCTGTGACCAAACTCGATATCATCGTTGACCTTCAGTACGGAGATTCAGGAAAGGGCAAGGTAGCCCATTTTTTATGCAGAGAGAAAAAATACACGCACGTTCTTCGCTATAACGGCGGCGCAAACGCGGGACACACCATTTTCCATAAAGGCGTAAAGTTCGTCACGCACCAGATCCCTGTCGGCGTCTTCTTTGGCGTGAAATCCATCATCGGTCCCGGCTGCGTCGTTGATCCGTCGGTGCTGATGCAGGAAGTGAAAGAACTCGAGAAGCATGGCATCAAAGTAAAAGGGAAGCTCTTCGTCGCACACAATGCGCATGTAGTGACGCCAGCGCACAAGAAAGAAGACGGTACGGATAAAAAGATTGGTACCACTAAGCGCGGCATTGGTCCTGCATATCGCGATAAGTTCTCGCGCACCGGTGTGCGTGCAGAATCAATTCCTTCTCTCAAACCGTACCTCATTGATTTGTATAAAGAGTTTGAGGGTGGTTCCAAAGAAGCAACGGTGCTCTGTGAAGGCGCGCAAGGTTTCGGTCTTGATATCGACTGGGGCGACTATCCTTTCGTCACTTCAAGTCACTGCACGTCAGGTGGCGCCATCATGAACGGGTTTGCACCAAAGACCGTGCGCGATGTGTGGGGCGTCGCGAAAGTGTATGAGACGTATGTGGGGAATAAGAAGTTTGAACCTGCGGGCGCTATCTTCAAAAAACTCCGCGCAGCAGGAGAGGAATATGGCGCGACTACCGGACGCCCGCGCCAGTGCAATTGGCTTGATATTGAACTGCTTGAGCGTGCCGTAAAACTAAACGGCGTGAATCATTTGGTACTGAATAAGATAGATGTGCTGGATGCGGTAAGCGCATGGAAGATACGCGAAGGGAAGAAGGTGCAATCGTTTAAGGATGGGAAGACGATGCGTGCGTATATTGTGAAGCGTCTTAAGAAGTCAGGTATCTCTGGAAAAAACATTCACTTTTCTAACAGAAAGGATGGGGTGTAAGAGATAGTCCTAGTAGCCTCGGTCCGGCATATTCTCGTACTTCGTTCGTATCTCTTGTATCGCTCTATCCCATCTACGTTGTTCTTGGCCTTGATGTATTCTCGTCCGTATTGCATTGATCATACGCCCCACCCCGCACCCGGTGACTACCACAGCTCCCCCTACTACTAACCCGAATCCGTATCCGGTTATAAAGAACGTACCGATAACTCCGGTTAAGACGCCGAGCGCCCCTACTCGATTCATTGCTTTGCGGACCCCTTCATTATTTCTATCGATAGCATCCATTCGTTTTGAATGCTCGGACGACACGGCACTCATAGCAGTTCGCATCTGCTCATCCTTTTCTACCTTTTTCAGAAGGGTAGCGTGCGTGCTCTGTGTTTCAAGATGCCGTCTCACTTGTCTGATTTGTTCACTTTCTGGCGACCTCTCTCCCTGCGGTATTTCTGGTTCCGGTAAGGGTGTTTCGTTCTCTATATCAGAATGTTCTGCATGCCGATCTTGAGTGGAATGCTCTATTCCGGTACTTTTTGGCGTTTCAGGTACCCCCTCGGGCTTCATAGTGAAGGTAAGTATACCTTTGATTCAAAAGGGCAATATCAGAATCTTGATAGTCGGAGACGGAAGGACGCTAACCTTGAAGTGCTCATACGCACGGCTAACCTGACCTGTCTTATTCAGACGCTGCCGCTTTGTTTCGGTAAGACACCAGCACTACTGTTGTGAGTGGGCACTATACCCACCGGGACCGTTGACTTGTAAGTTTTTGATTTTAAAATCAAGCGTATATGACCATAGAAAAATTTGGTGGTGGGCGTGGTAACTGGTCTCAAGAAGATAAGGATCGAATACTTCGCGAAAAAGAGGAGCTTCAAACAGAAAACAGAAAAAGACGTGCCAATGAGCTTGGTCAAGACTATGACGAGATGTTCCCTAGTGAAAACAAAGGCTAACGTATAGCAGCTCTCTTGGTTCCGTAAATAAGATAATTAGTTACAACAAAAAGCACAGGACCCTGTGCTTTTTGCTTATTCTAGAAGATGGCACACCGTGCCATCTGTTAATTGCGGTGAAATTATATCCCTTGTCCGAACCCATTTCGAGCGCCAGAGCCGCTCC
>DAORIN010000059.1:0-3829 GCA_035438545.1 Minisyncoccota bacterium
CGTATGTCCCGCGTTCGAACCTCGGACAGATTTCGTGCGATGTCCGCAACGACCTGGAAGAACCTGTGGAAGAATAAAGCGTCGACGCCAGAAAGTGGGAACGCCCGCGAGCAGCAATGCGCGCGGGTGTTTTCTTTTCCACGCGTACCATATATAGGAAGTCTCTCTCATTGCGTCGGCACGCTATACTTACGCGTAGCTATGAAGGTCTCCGAGAAAGAACTAAAGGAATTCATCCTCGATTCGGGGCTGGTGCCGCGCAAGGATCTTGAGGCAGCGGAAGTTGAGGCGGAGAAACGAAAACAGTCCGTGGGAGACATTCTCCTTGCGTCAGGCGCCCTCACGCAAGACGCGCTTCGCCGCATCAAGGCGTACGTGCTTGGTATTCCTTTTATTAACTTGAAGGACAGAAAGGTACCGGTAGAAATTCTCTCCCTTATCCCGGAACCTATCGCTCGTACGCACAACATCATCGGGTTCCGTAAAGAGAATGGGGAACTGGAAGTAGCAATGCTTGATACCGAAGACCTTCCGGCTATCGACTCTGTGCGTAAGAAGACGGGACTTAAGATTCTTCCGCGCCTCACCGACGAAGAATCCATCAAGCACGCGCTCCTCCAGTACCAGAAGTCATTGAAGGAAGAGTTCGGCGACATCATCTCGAACGAAGCAGGGAAGATAAACCTAATTAAGGACGCTGGCATCGGTGGGGAAGAGATGAGCGGCGATGAGCTCAAAAAGATGGCAGAAGATCTGCCTATCGTTCGCATCGTCGACACCCTCCTGCGCCACGCTATTACTCAGGACGCGTCCGACATTCACATAGAGCCAATGGAGATGGAGGTGCTCGTGCGGTATCGCATCGACGGCATTTTGCATGACGCAATGACGCTCCCGCGCGCGGCTGCTCCCGGCATCACGGCACGCATCAAAGTGCTCTCGAACCTCAAGCTCGATGAGAAGCGTCTCCCACAGGATGGACGCTTCAAGATGGAGACCGAAGCGGACAAGGTATCGTTCCGTGTTTCACTTCTCCCTACGTACTACGGAGAGAAAGTCGTTATGCGTCTTCTCCGAGAGACTGGCGAAGGCTTCACGCTTGAAGCACTTGGGTTCCATGGTGAACCGCTCGAACGCCTCCATAAAGCAACGAAAGCAACCACCGGCATCATCCTCGTGTCGGGACCTACGGGTTCGGGTAAGACGACGACCTTGTATACCATTCTCGATATTTTGAACACGCCCGACGTAAACATCTCTACCGTTGAAGATCCTATCGAGTATCAGATGAAGCGCGTGAACCAGACGCAGGTGAATCCAACCATCGGTTTCTCCTTTGCAAACGGCCTGCGTGCGCTCCTTCGCCAGGACCCGAACATCATCATGGTGGGAGAAATCCGCGATGAAGAAACGGCCTCTCTTGCGATTAACGCCGCACTCACCGGTCACTTGGTGCTCTCTACCATTCACACCAACTCTGCTACGGGCGCCATTCCGCGTCTTCTTGATATGGGCGTAGAACCATTCCTCCTTGTTTCAACGCTTCGTGTGGTCGTGGGTCAGCGCCTCGTGCGCCGCCTCGCGGACGGAAAGGAACAGTACACGCTTACTAAAGCTGAACGCGAGAAGGTGGCGTCAGAGGATCATTTTGATGCAGTGATGAAAGCACTCGCGGAAGAAAAGATAGTGAAAGCAGGAACAAAGATTGATGCCGTGCCCTTCTATCGTCCAAAGGCAGGAGGAGAGACAGGCGACGGATACAAGAGTCGTATCGGTATACACGAAGTACTTCAGGTGACTCCATCGTTGCGCGAAATGATTATGAAGAGCGCTACCTCAGATCAGCTCGAAGAGCAGGCACGCAAAGAAGGAATGCTCACGATGCTTGAAGACGGTATGTATAAGGCATCACGCGGCATTACGAGTCTTGAGGAGGTGCTTCGCGCGATTACGGAATAATTTGTTTTTGATACAAGAAGTGGCATAGTGCGAGCGGAGTTCTTATATAGTTAAGGATTTCGCTCAACTCAAACAGAAGGATCTCTTCCTGATGTCTAAATTGACCAGCGCCGTACTCTTCGGATTCGCAGTAGCAGTCGTTACCTTCTTCTTCAGCGACTCGCTCATCATGTGGTCTGGCGGTAAGGCGCACGAAAACATCGTGCTTACGACTGTTATCTACGGCTTTCTTGCCATGCTTTCAGTCTATTGGCCAAAATCAAGCGCCGTTCTCGCATTCTTCCTGATTTTTTTAACGGGCCTGCTGGTAGTAGTGCTCGGTGAAAGTCAGTCAGGACGTGTAGAAAAGGTATTTGTCGTGATACTTCACGCGCTGCCATTCTTCCTGCCGCTCCTATGGTCAACTGGCTATTTTGATCTTTTCCGAAATGCTAAACGTACGTCGGCGTAACCGACGACCACCCCGTGCGCTTCTCGATGTGGGTCGAGAAGTGCGCGGGGTTCGTTTTTAACATGCTACGATTATCACTAGCATGAAGTTCACGGTAACGATTAAGAAAGATGATGGCGCAGAAGAGAAGCGCGTTGTAGAAGCGCCAACGCGCTTTGCGGTGTATGCCGATATGGAAAAGGAAGGGGCAACCGTACTCGCTCTTTCTGAGGGAGGTGGGGGATTCACGATGCCTGCGTGGGCAAATATACAGCTCACGAGTGGCGTGAAGACGGAAGAGCGCATCACGTTCACCAAAAACCTCTCGGCAATGCTTGGTGCCGGCCTCACACTCTCACGCGCGCTCTCCGTTATTGACCGTCAGTCCGCAAACAAAGGATTAAAGCGCATCGTTGCTGACCTCGAAGCGAGAGTGAAGAAGGGAGACGCGTTCAACGAAGCGCTCGCATCGCACCCAAAAGTATTCTCCCCACTTTTCATCGCTATGACCAAGGCTGGAGAAGAGTCAGGAACTCTTGCTGATGCGTTGAAGGTAGTCGCCAAGCAGATGGACCGCTCTTTTACGCTTCAGAAGAAGATAAAGGGCGCGATGATTTATCCTGCCATCATTCTCTTTGCTATCGCTATCATCGGCGTGCTCATGATGGTATATGTGGTGCCTACTCTGGCAGCAACCTTTAAGGAGCTTGGTGCGCAGCTTCCTGCAGCAACCTTGGCCATCATGTCTATCTCAGAATTCATGTCGTCGCATGTCATCCTGGTGTTCGTCATCCTTTTTGCCTCCATATTTGCCGTCATCGCGTTTCTTAAGACAAAGATCGGCGGAAATATCGTGCTCGCCGGTGCACTCCATATGCCGGTTATTGGTACTTTGGTGCGTGAGACGTATAGCGCACGCGCAGCACGCGCGATGTCATCGCTTCTCTCGTCAGGCGTAGAAATGCTTTCTGCTATTTCTATAACAGAAGAGATTGTAGGTGATAACCGATTCGGGAAAGTAGTAGCAGAGGCGTCCGCACGCGTTAAAAAGGGAGATGCGCTCTCCGCTCCTTTCATAGAACATCCGAAACTTTATCCTGTGTTCTTCGGTGAAATGATTGCGGTGGGGGAGGAGACTGGTCAGGTTGCCGGCATGCTCGCGCAGGTGGCTGAGTACTATGAGAATGATGTAGAGGAAGGCACCAAAGACCTCTCGACTATCATCGAGCCACTCCTCATGCTCTTCATTGGTGCGTTCGTAGGTGTGTTCGCGGTCTCGATGATTGCTCCTATCTACTCCCTCTCGTCGCAAATCTAAACCGACGCTCGGTTGCGTGCGTTATCATAGTCTCATGCGTTCTTTTTCCATGCGCGGCATGTCGCTCATCGACGTTATCGTCGGCGTAGCGCTTGTCGTTACTATTTTCGCCGGACTCTTCG
>DAORIN010000060.1:0-3811 GCA_035438545.1 Minisyncoccota bacterium
AGCGTATTTACCGCCAGGGCCGGCAATCTGAGCGGTACCCGTCTTTGCGGCTACCGACATCTCGGGAATACGGACCGATCCGTTTGCGAGTGATTTATCGACTACGGACACGAGCATTTGCGTGGTCTGTTCTACTGCCTCCGGCTTAAACACGCGCTCAGGAGTCCCCCACGACAATTTCTTCTCAAGTCCCGTTTCAAGACGTATCGCGGTAGCGAGGTGCGGCGTGACAATTGAGCCGCGGTTAGCGAGCGCGCCAAGCGCACGAATCATTTCAACGGGGGTCTCAGCGATACCTTGGCCATAGGAGGCAGTGGCGTACTCGATATCACGCGGACTATCAAGAATGTTATCTATCTGTCCGGGAATCTCACTAGGTAAATCGATGCCGGTCTCAGTACCAAGACCGAGCTTTTTGATATACGCACGGAATTTATCATGTCCCATTTGATTTGCTATATGAGCAGCTCCTACGTTAAGGGATTGTGAAAGGACTTGCTGCATGGGTACGACGCCACGCGCTTTGCCGTCGAAGTTGGAAATGGTCTTTCCATTCAAGGTGAGCTTTCCGGTGTCGTTATAGGTGCTCTCAGGGGTAATCACGCCCGCATCAAGGCCCGAGACCATGGTGAGGGCTTTCATAATGGAGCCGAACTCGTAGCGACGTTCCACCAAGGGGTTACCAAAGTGGTCCGCGTTCCCGTTAGCAAAATCATTTGGGTCAAAGGTGGGATACGTACCAAGCGCGATGATTTCTCCTGTCGCAGGGTCCATGATGATGCCGCTCGTCTCCGTGCTTCCATACTGCGCCTGAATATCAGCGAGTACCTGCATCAGTTTCTCTTCAACCACCGGTTCAATAGAGGTGACCACATCGCCCGACTGTCCGCTTCTCCCATCGGCAACTGCCTGCCCAACGTTTGCGAAAAGTTCTGCGAAGAAATTGCCGAAGAGTCCCTCTTTCCCTCTATCGAGTACGTCGTTGTAGTAACGTTCAAGACCAAAGCGTCCTGCAAGCGTGTTGTCGTTATCATAGGCCACAAACCCAATGGTTTGTGCACCATTCTCTCCTGCTGGATAACTGCGCCAACGCTCACGCTCAACTAACACGCCAGGGATATCAAGCTCATCGATAGCGCGCCCGGCAGCTTCTGGGACGTGGGTCGTTATTGATTCATAGGGATCATCCTTCTTTGCGGCTGATTCCATGAATTCTTCGTAGTCAACGGGAGTCAGCGCATTCACTGCAGCGTATGCCGCCTCAGGATCTTTCAGGTGCTGCGGATCGATAGCAAGGCGGAAGCCCGTACCAAGCCCGGCAGCTGAGATAAGCGTGCCGTCCTTGCGGGTGAAGTATATGGAACCACGGTCATAGACTGACTGACTCGTGTTCTGGTACTGATGTTCTGCCTTAAGGGCGTATTTCTCCCCATCCACTATCTGTACGAAATACAGCCGCACGATAACGAGTAGTGCAAAAAAGATAATCGCGCCCGAGAATATGCGGAGTTTAAGCCGAAGGGCGCCGCGCATGGTTAGGAGGCGTAGACGAACCCTTCTTCCTGTATCTCGTGCTTTGCTTCAATCAACAAACGTACTGAGGGTACAAACCCTACTGCGACACGCTTTTTCCCAACGCAGGTCACACCACAGCAGCGGGAGCAGGAAGCGAACCGAGCAAGATAGTTTCGTGTTCTATGGCGCATATCAGCGGGTGGCAGGGGTTGGCGCAAGCGTGAAGGTCGGCTTGCCGTTTGCGGCAACGTACTCTACGCGCTCTGGGTGGTTATACCCTGCCGAGGCAACGTTGGTTTCGCTCAAGGTAGCAATGGCATCAAAGTATTCGGTCTCAAGGGCTGCGATGCGTGATTCGGTAAGGCTTGCGGAGGACGCAAGCTCCGTCTCCCAGGTTGCAAAGAAGACGGTAGCAATAACGAGTACGATGTAGCCCGCAAAAAGGAGCGCGCAGGAGAACCCGAGGATGGGAATAGTTTTATGAGGCATACGCGTAGGAAGAAAGAGCGGACAATGATTCTGATTCAGCACCACCGCGCTCGAAGATGCGCAGCTTTGCGCTTCGAGCACGAGGATTCTCACGCGTTTCGGTAAGTGACGGCGCTATTGGTTTTTTAGTGACCAACGTCCCCACTCCTGCGTGGGCCGCGTCGCGAAGCATGGTCTTAACGATGCGATCCTCGATGCTGTGGAAGGTGATGACGGCAATGCGACCTCCGGGAGTAAGGCGCTCGATAGCGCTAGAAAGACCCTGGCGGAGCGCGCCGAGCTCATCATTCACCGCAATGCGCAGTGCCTGGAAGGTTTTCGTTGCTGGATGAAGACGGCGATGCTGATACCACGCAGGCGTTGACGCAAGAATAACTTTTACGAGGTCACCCGTGGTGAGAATGCGGTTGTGCGCACGCTCTTTGACGATGCCTTTGGCAATCTGGCGCGCAAAGCGCTCTTCACCGAGCGTGAAGAATAGGTCAGCGAGCGCTTCTTCAGACGCTGAGTTAATCATGTCAGCAGCAGTCTGTCCGTGTACTGGCGTGCCGTACGTCATAAGGAGGGGTTCCTCTGCGCGGAAGGAGAAGCCGCGACCGCTCTCAAGGTGGTAGGCGCTCCAGCCAAGATCAAAGAGCACTTTGGATACCTGACGAATGTTAAGAGTATCGAGTATAGAAGAAAGGTTGCGGAAGTTATCTTCCACGAGATGCACGGCAGCGCGCGCATGCTGCGCAGCGGCTTCCCCGCGTTCAATCGCTGATGCATCAGCGTCAATGCCGATAAGAGCACCGTTACCGTCGAGCTTATCGAGGATGGCACTGAAGTGCCCTGCCCCACCTACGGTAGCGTCAACGACAATATCTCCCGGAACAATATTCAGTCCGTCGATGGCTTCTTTCAAAAGGACGCTTTCGTGGAGGGATTTCATACAGGTTATGCGGCAAGCTTCTCTGCAAAGAGGTCAGCATCACGCTCAATAGAGGTGGTGTAGTTCTGCCACGCATCCTCTTCCCAAACCTCAACGCGATCAGAAACGCCAGCGATGACGCTCTTTATCTTTAATCCGGCAAACGATTTCAAATAATCAGGAACCAAAATGCGGCCTGCGCTATCAACATCAGCTTCTGAGGCGCCCGCAAGCATAAGGCGAGCAAGGCCACGACCGGCTGCTCCTCCCGTTGAATGTGCTGCAATCTTTGCTGCTTCCTGTTTCCACGCACTCTTCGGGTATATAAAAAGGCACTTATCGAGTCCGCGAGTCACTACAACCGACGCGCCCAATTCTTTCCGGAACTTTGCCGGAAGTGAAATGCGATTCTTCGCGTCGAATGTGTGGCGGTACTCTCCTATGAACATGATTGTGTTATGAGCAGGCTCTGGGGAGTTCATGAACCAAATTTCATGAATCCCACTTCATCCCACTAGTAGGTAAGTATATGACACTACGTCCCACTTCCCTCCCTAAACCTGTGTGGATAAGGGGGATAACCGGAGTTGACCCGGCACCTGAGAGGTATAGGCTACAACTACACAAGCGCGTCGGGGTCTGACTCCAGCATTTACCCCCTGAAAATTGGAGCCGGTTCCTGACCGTTACGGTCAGGAACCGGCTTGCATTAGGCTGCGAGGCACATTCGGGACAAGTAACCGCCTAAGGTTCAGTCCAGTGAGGACATCGGTAGATCAGCCAACAGAAGAAGAAAAGCTCTTAAACGAGCAGTGAGTGCAGCAAGACAGGAAAGAAGACAGAAACGAGAGAATGGTACGCAAGATCGCGTGAATGGTAGGTTCGGCATCCCGAGCA
>DAORIN010000061.1:0-3734 GCA_035438545.1 Minisyncoccota bacterium
CTGCTATCAACGAGCGTATCATCGCTGATATTGCACTCGCCGCAGCTGAAGCCATGGGGAGCAATGAGCGATATACCCCTGATAAGCTCTCCTGCCGCTCAGATGGCAGCCCTGTTAGCGTTTGGGGAGATAGTGCCGATATGCGAGATGCCCTCGGTTGGATTCTAAAAAAGTCGTGTGATCATGAAAAAATCGCCGACATCGGGGTACGACAAGTGCGCAACGCTGCCTACCAAGTATCTGAGCTGCTGAATGAGCAGGTGATAGCTCTTACTGGTCGCTCATTAGTGACTATTAGTTCGGATGATGGTCGCGAAGCAGTCGTAAAGGTCTTGAGCCAGATTGCTGAAAACATCCAAGCAAAATACCGAACTGCTTAAACTTAAAGCCCGCGCCTTACCGCGCGGGCTCCTTATTGGTAGAGATCGTGGCACAATATGCTAGACTGGCGCGCATGAAGGACACTGCGATGTATAGAGCGACCCTTGAAGAAGAAAAGGGACGACTCGAAAAGGAACTTGGGAGTATTGGCCGCCGTAACCCCGCCAATCCCGCTGATTGGGAAGCCGTTCCCGGAGAAACCGGCCTTGAGGCGGATTCCACGGATACCGCTGAACAGATAGATGGATATGAGACAAATACCGCTATACTTAAGGAACTCGAAACCCGCTATAACCATGTGCTTGCGGCGCTTTCGCGAATAGAAGGAGGAACCTATGGCGTATGCGCCGTCGGCGGAGAAGCGATAGAGGCAGAACGCCTTGGAGCAGATCCCGCAGCAACCACGTGCAAAGCTCACCTTAATGGCTAACTAACTAATCATGACTTCAACCCTTTCAGTAAAAGAATGCCTTTCGTTCGGCTGGCGCACCTTTAAGGCCCGCCCGTGGTTCTTTGTGGGCACCTTCCTTATATACGCCGTCATCCAGGGCATCATGTCGTCCATTCAGCAGAACATGCCAGGACTCGTAAGCTTCCTCCTCTCTCTTATCGTCTCCACGCTCCTCTACATCGGCCTCATCACTATTTACCTTAAGGCCCATGCTGATGCGAAGGCTCCACAGTACGCTGACTTCTGGCACCCAGGGACGTTCTGGAAGTACCTCGGTGCTTCTCTCTTGCTCGCCGTAATCGTGATCGTCGGTCTCATCCTCCTCATCGTGCCGGGCATCATCGCTGCGCTCGCACTCTCCTTCACCGGCTACCTCGTCGTTGATAAAGGCATGAACCCGATAGCAGCACTTAAAGAGAGCGCACGCCTCACGAAGGGTAACCGTTGGAAGCTCTTCCTGCTCGGTCTTGCCATCTTCGGCCTCTCTATCCTCGGTATGATTCCTCTTTTCCTCGGTCTTCTCATCGTTGGCCCGGTCTCCATGCTTGCTGGCGTTCACGCATACCGCACGCTTGAGCACCCTGCCTCGGTAGCACCCGTCGCAGTTGAAACTCCAGTAGCTGCCTAAGGAGGCATGGGTCTTCTCATCACCCCCTCAGAGTCTGAGAAGACGACGCTTCCTTCGCAGCTGTACGAAAGTACCGTACTCGCTACTGCCATCGCTGACGATGGCAGTGCGTTTACTATAGTTGCAGGACTCACGGAAGCGATAGCAGCTGACCTGAAGCGACACTCGCTTGATGAGAGCGACGTGGAGTTGATGAAGAGCACGTCTGATAAACGCCGCTTCGGTGAAGGATCGTTTGAGACGTGGTTTAAGAAAGAGCGGTATGCGTTCGCGCTCGTCGATGGTGACGCACTTGCCGCCCTTATATGGTTTGGTCCTGAGGAGATGCCTCACGAGTTTCAATCCGAACACTACGTACTCGGCACCCATGACACGCTGGGGTTCCGTTCGTATGAGCCGTATCGCGGCAAACGACTCATGACTGACTTCTCTCGCTTCGTCATTGACGCGTATGCGCGTATGCGTCCGGGACGCACCTTGTGGCTCCAAACAAATACCGATAACGGAGCAGCGATACGCCTCTATCAAAAGCTTGGGTTCATAGAAAAGGGAGTGGGTACTGACAACGGGAGGCTTGTGATGGTACAACCGTAATATGCCGCGCGTAAAACTTACCGAATATCGTGCAAAGAAAATACTGCTCGGTGACTCGTATAGAGGAGCGGCAGCAACTACCGAAAACACGCCTTCGCTTCCGGAAGGGAAGTACGTAGTGAAAGTAGATCAAGGAATAAAAAAGCGCATGAAGCGTGGACTCGTCGCGTTGAATAAAACCGCGCACGAAGTGGGGAGTCCATTCAAAGACTGGAGCGCTAAGGGATACACCAACTTCATCATCGAACCGATGCTGCCGCATGAGGGAAGTGAAGAGCGTTACATTTCTTTCGAGCGTGTGCGTGACGGTATTCGTGTGCTGTATGCCGCAGAAGGTGGTATTGAAATTGAAGAGCACCCAGAAAAAGTAACAACGTGGATACTACGCACCAAAGAAGAGGTGGCAACAGTAGCTCAAACGACGGGCATTCCTGTGTCGTTTTTTGAATCAGTGATGCGCGCATTTGATGAGGAATATTTTGCCTTCCTTGAAATCAACCCGCTCGTCGTACAAAACGATACCGCGTATCTTTTGGACGCTGCCGCGCTCGTTGATAGTGCTGCGCAATTCTTTGCGCGCGGATGGGGAGCGGGAGATGTGGTGAAAACGCTCGCCAAACATCCTGCAGAAGAGGCGGTGGAAGCACTTGCTGCAACGACCCCTGCATCATTGAAGTTGAATATTATTTCTTCCAACGGATCTTTATTCTTCCTTCTTTCAGGGGGAGGTGGTTCTATCGTCATCGCCGACGAAGCAGAGTTACGCGGCATGGGAAAAGAAATTGCTAACTATGGCGAATACAGCGGCGGCCCAACACGTGAAGAAACGTATCTCTACACCAAAGAAGTACTCGGCGTTGTACTCGCTTCGTCGGCATCCAAAAAAGCACTTGTCATTGCCGGGGGCGTTGCGAACTTCACTGACGTCAAAACTACGTTCGGCGGCATCATCGATGCACTCTCCGAAGTAGCGGGGGAGTTACAGAAGGCAGGAGTGAAAGTATTCATTCGTCGTGGCGGCCCGAACGAAGCAGAGGGACTTGCGCTTATGCGTGCATTTCTTGAGAAGCAAAACATTCTTGGCACCATCTACGGTTCCGACGCGATTATTACGAGCGCGGTGGACGACGCTATCGACTATTTGAAATCATGAACTTCATAGAAAAAATCAGGAATGGGGAAGACAGTATTGTCGTGATGGGAAACCATCCGCGTATCGTGCAGTCGGTAGTGGACTTCGACTATCTTTCCGGAAAAAAGGCACCGAGTGTGCTCGCTATCATCACGGGGAACAAAAAAGCGCATAAGTGTTTTTGGGGGAAGAAAGAGATTCTCATTCCGTGCTATGCGAAAGCGACGCAGGTACCAGAAGACGTTGCACGCCGCGCACGCTGGATGCTTAACGTACAGAGCGGACGCCGTGCGTACGAATCTACCGTGTCATTTTTCGAAACATTCCCCGAAGCACTCGGCGGCACCATCTTTGCTGAGAACGTTCCGGAGAAGCATGCCACTGAAATGATTGCGCGCTACGGTGCCACGAAACTTCTTTCAGGACCCGCGTCGGTTGGCATACTTGTTCCACGCGCATTGAAGCTCGGCGGTATCGGTGGTATTGATCCTAAGCAGATTGAAGAAGGACGTCTCACCAGCGAAGGTTCCATCGCTGTGGTGTCTACC
>DAORIN010000062.1:0-3710 GCA_035438545.1 Minisyncoccota bacterium
CTCACGAAGCTTCTTACTCTCTACGCTGCCGCTGACGCGCTTGGTGCTGACGCACCGGTCACCATTACGGCACGTGCGCTCGCAACCGAAGGCGAGAGCGGATTCTCAGAAGGTGACACCTTCACCTTTGAAGACGCTGCGCGCATGGCACTCGTCGCAAGTTCAAATGATGCTGCAGAGGCTATCGCTGAAGCAGCTACCACGGTTGAACACGCTCCGAATAAGACGTCACTTCTTGCAAGCGCAGCGGCAGCCATTGGCCTTACCCAAACCTATGCCTTAAACGGTACGGGACTTGATGAGAACGGCGAGATTTCTGGCGGCTATGGTTCGGCACATGATATTGCGCTTCTTGCCGCAGCACTCCTAAAGCGTGTACCGGGCATCATGCACGCGTCTATTGATCCAAGCGTGACGGTAAAGTCACTCGCTGGCTCTTCCTACACGCTTAAGAACACGAACCCGGAAGTCTCCCGCATCCCTGGCCTCATGCTCTCAAAAACGGGGTACACGGATCTTGCGGGCGGTAACCTTGCGGTGGTGTTTGATGCCGGTATAGGGCATCCGGTAGCAATTGTAGTGCTTGGCTCCACCCGTGATGAACGCTTCACGGATGTAGACCGTCTCGTAAAAGCGACAGGAGAGCAGTTTGCCGGTCTTTCTCTTCCATGATTCTTGACGCGGCACGAGTACTCATTCCGTTTGTCGTTTCGTTCACGTTCGGCATGATTCTTGCACCTGTTCTTTCGCACTATTTGTATAAACATAAGGCGTGGAAGAAAAAGGCAGGGAAAGGGGTTGGTATGGGAGACGATGCCGGCACGCCACTGTTTGATGAACTCCATGCAGTACGCGAGACGTCGGCACCGCGGATGGGCGGCATTATCGTTTGGGGCTCAGTAGTACTGACCGTCCTTCTTTTTGCAATTCTCTCGTACTTCTATGGCGGAGCGTGGGTAGATCTTGATTTCGTGAATCGTGGACAGACCTGGCTCCCACTTTTTGCACTTATCGCGGGCGCTCTCGTCGGTCTTATCGACGACATCCTGGAAGTAACCAAGAGTGAGGGCGGACTAGCACTGCCGTGGCGCCTCATTCTCGTCACTGCGCTTGGTACCTTTGCCGGCTGGTGGTTCTACGACAAACTTGATATTAGCGCTGTAGGGATTCCGTTTGTGGGAGCGTTACCGCTCGGAGTATTTTTCATACCATTCTTCGTGTTCGTGACCCTGGCTATCTACGCCTCGGGCGTCATCGATGGCATCGATGGACTTGCCGGTGGCATCTTCGCCATCGTCTTCATGGCGTATGCGGGAATTGCGTTTGCACAGGAGCAGCTCGCGCTTTCGGCGTTTGCAGCGGCAGTCTCAGGAGGACTCTTTGCCTTCCTTTGGTTCAACATCCCTCCTGCACGCTTCTATCTTTCTGAAACGGGGACCATGGCACTTACGCTTGCGCTTGCGGTCACCGCATTCTCCGCAGACGTGCTCGGTGACGGAGTAGGTGTTGCGGTTCTTCCTATCATTGCGTTCCCGCTTACTGCTACGGTGTTCACGAGCGTTCTCCAGGTGGTATGGAAAAAGGTGTTCAAGAAGAAGCTCTTCCGTATTGCTCCTATTCACCATCACTTTGAAGCGATAGGGTGGCCCTCATACAAGGTGACGATGCGCTACTGGATCATCACCATCATCGCTTCTATCTTCGGTCTTGCCGTTGCACTCCTTAAATAAACGATAGGGGATAGAGTAGAAGTCACGCTGCGGTACTATAGGAATAGTCATGCGCGCTATATCTGGAGATAGAGTGTTCTTCTTTATCGTCGTTATCCTCGTGGTAGGCGGTATCGCCATGTTTGCGTCCGCGTCCCTTGGTCTTCTTGCGCGTGAAGGAGACTCACCCTGGAAGCTCGCCATCACCCAGCTCGTCCTTGGACTCATACCGGGCATTGCAGCGCTTCTCGCTATTCGATACGCACCCCCGACCTGGATTCAAAAGCTTGCACCGATTGTCTATATCGGAAGCATAGGATTAACCGCGCTCGTGTTTATCCCGGGCATTGGTGGGACGTATAACGGAGCGACCCGCTGGATAGATTTGGGGTTCACAACGGTGCAGCCAGCAGAGTTCTTAAAGATAGGGGTGATACTCATGCTTGCTTGGTATCTCTCCAAGATGAAAGGGAAGCTCGATGATATACGCACGGGGCTCATACCGTTCGGGCTTATCGTCGGCATTCCTTCAGTGATGCTCCTCTTACAGCCGAACACCTCTACCGTGATGGTGATGGGACTCACGGCAGTAGCGCTCTACTTACTTGCGGGAGCCCCCTGGCGCGACATCCTCCTCATTATCGCGGGTGCGGTATTAGTGTTGGCGGTTCTTGTGATGCAGCGCCCCTACCTTATGAGTCGTGTCGCTACTTTTATGAATCCGGCGGATAACTCACTCACAAGCGGGTACCAGATTCAGCAGTCATTAATTGCCATAGGGTCGGGCGGGTTCATGGGACGCGGGTTCGGGCAAAGTGCGCAGAAGTTTAACTACCTTCCGGAACCGGTAGGGGACTCGGTGTTCGCGGTATATAGCGAAGAGTTCGGGTTCGTGGGTGCGGCGTTCATGGTGCTTCTGTTTGCTGGCTTTGCGATGCGCGGCTTTGCGATAGCGGCTGATGCTGCAACGGTCTTCGGGTCCTTAGCGGCAACGGGTCTCACGCTTCTCATATCCCTTTCAGCATTTCTCAATATTGGAGCGATGCTTGCCATCCTTCCCTTAACCGGGCTTCCGCTTCCGTTCGTGTCGCATGGTGGTACGGCGCTCTTAGTCGCGCTCGCCTCGGTTGGAGTTATTTTGAATGTGGCTGCGCATCGCAAACAGGGGAGGAAGGCCAACGCCTAAAAAGTGTTATAATCCGCGCAAATGAAGATCGTATTTACGGGGGGAGGCAGCGGGGGACATTTCTACCCCCTTATCGCAGTAGCAGAGTCAGTACGCGCTATCGCCCGTGAGCGTCGTTTGGTGTCTCCTAAGTTGTTCTATATCGCTCCTTCCGCCTTTGATCAGGAGGCGCTCTTTGAGAATGAAATAGTGTTCGTTGGTTGTCCTGCAGGACGGTGGCGCCGCTATTTCTCCCTTCAGAACTTCACCGACCTCTTTGTAACGGCAAGCGGATTGGTATCGGCACTCTTCACCCTCTTCTCCATCTACCCAGATGTCGTGTTCTCCAAAGGTGGCTACGCGAGTGTTCCAGTGGTACTTGCCGCACGCATCCTTGGCATCCCGGTGATTATTCATGAGTCGGATGCGAAGCCAGGACGCGCCAATATCATGGCCTCAAAGTTTGCCTACCGAATTGCGGTAGCGTTTGACAGCGCTATAGCATTCTTCCCAGCAAAGGTGCGTGATCGCGTCGCTCGTACTGGTATTCCTATTCGTGCTGCTATCGCAATGCCGGAGTCGCAGGGTGCCGCACAAGAACTGGGTCTTGATCCTGCGGTGCCGACGCTCCTTATTCTCGGCGGCTCCTCAGGTGCTCGTGCCATTAATGACGTGGTAGTGTCCGCGCTTTCTGAACTCGTTGAGAGCGCCAACATCATCCATCAAACAGGAAAGAACAATATTGCTGGCGTGGAAAGCCTTGCAAAACTTGTGCTTGAGAAGAGTCCGTATGCGGTGCGCTATCACCCGTTTGCCTACCTCAACACGCTTTCCAT
>DAORIN010000063.1:0-3698 GCA_035438545.1 Minisyncoccota bacterium
AAAGCTATAACGGCGCTCGGGCGATTCCCTAAGACGCCTGAAGCACTCGAAAAGCTTCCGGGTATTGGTCCCTACACCGCGCGAGCGGTTGCCGCCTTCGCTCACAACGCCGATGTTGTATTTATAGAAACGAACCTTCGTACGGTGGTAACACACCATTTCTTTCCGCGTAAGAAAGTAGTTAGTGATAAAGAACTTCTCGCGATACTTGAGAAAGCCTTTCCGAAAGGGAAGAGTCGGGAATGGTATGCCGCCCTCATGGACTATGGTGCCCATCTAAAGCGTTCCGGAGTTCGATTGAATGCAAAGGCGAAAGGGTATAAGAAACAGAAAGTATTTCGTGGCTCTTCTCGCGAAGCACGCGGCGCAATATTAAAAGCGCTCGTGCGAGGACCGCGTGATGCAGAATTCCTAACACACATCTTGGGTGATGACCGTGTCGTACAAGCAAAGAGTCAGCTCGCCTCGCTCACCAAAGAAGGACTCATTGAACTTTCCAACGGAAAGTTTCGGTTGCCGCAATAAAGAAGAATGGCCCTGCAAGTAATGTAGGGCCATTCATAGTGTCGTGATGAGCCGACTAGGCTGTCGCTGGTGCGAGAATTCTGTCGGCAGCATCGTCTGAATCAGCGGGCGTCATTGCTGCTTCTGCGACGCCCGCGAACATTTCCGCAACGACTTGCGCAGGGAGCGTGAATTCGGCGTGGTAGCCGTTCTGGCTTGTCTGTCGCATCGGGACGCCGGTCAGCAGGTTAAAGAGCGTGCTGTCTTTCACGCAATAAAGATCAAAGCGGTAAAAGAGACCGTCCTCAGATCGTGTGACTTTCGTCGCGCGGTGGTGAGTGTGCTCTACGATAGGGGCGTGTTTCATGTCGTAACTCCTTCTCTCTGCCCGTGACCCGGATAGTACGTGCTAGGTATATAAATGCAAACCGCCACCCTCTCGGGTGGCGGTTTGTTGCAACCTAGCTACTTAGACTCCAATGAGCACTGGAATTACCATCGGTGCCTTGTTCGTTCTCGAGAAGAGGTAGCCCGCCATGGTGTCGGTGAGCTGGTTCTTCACGTAGTCGAGGTCTACCGGGTTCATTCCATGGGTTGAATCTTCAACGGTCTTCTTAATGAGAAGACGTGCGGTGTTCAAGAGCTCCTGGCTCTCGCGTAGATACACGAAGCCACGGCTGATGATGTCTGGAGACTTCCGCAGCTTTCCGGTCTTAAGATTCACCGTTGCAATGATGACGAACATGCCGTCCTTAGCGAGTGCCTGACGGTCACGAATGACCACTTCCTGCATGTCACCGATAGCAAAGCCATCCACGACAAGCGGTGCATTCGGCACCTTGTCCTTATGGACGAACATCGTTTTTCCTTCGATGAGGTCGATGACGTTACCGTTGTCAGCGATGATGATGCTCTCACGCGGGCGTCCCGCCTGCTCTACCGCTTTTGCATGGCACGAGGTCATTGAGTAGTAGCCGTAGGCAGGCATGAAGAACTTTGCGTTCACCTGCTTGTTGATCCATACGAGCTCACCCGTGTTGCCGTGACCGGTGGAGTGCACGTCCGAAGAGCGGTAGTGAAGGAGGGTAACGCCGTTTCGGTACAGGTTGTCCTTCAACTTCTGCACGTTGATTTCGTTACCTGGAATAACGGACGAGGAGAGCACCACGGTATCGCGCGCGCCGAGCGTGATGTTCTTATGCTGCTTGGTTGCAATGCGCATAAGAGCAGCGAACTCTTCGCCCTGAGCACCCGTAGCAAGGATGACTATCTTGTCTGGTGGGTAGTCACCGATTTCTTGTGCGGGGATAAGCGTCTCCTTCTTAATAGTGAGAAGACCAGTCTTCTGCGCTATTTCAAGGTTCGTCTTAATAGAGCGACCCTCAGTCACAATCTTCTTGCCGAGCTTTTCAGCCGTCTCGATGATGTGAATCATGCGCTCGAACTGAGACGCGAACGTTCCGATGATGAGACGTCCAGACACTGATTTCACAATCTCCTCAAGTGTCTCATGCACTTTGCGCTCAGGGATAGAGAAGCCATCCTTCTCGGCGTTGGTGGAGTCGGCGATGAACATAAGGTTGTTATCGCGTCCTATCTCACCCCACTTCTTCTGCTCTTCGTCAGTAGGGATGCCGTTGTTGTGGTCGAGCTTCAAGTCTCCGGTAGCAACAACGTTGCCCCAAGGGGTCTCAATGGAGATACCCATCGAGTCGGGGATAGAGTGCGTCACGGCGAAGAACTTCACGCGAGTAGATCCAATGGTTACCGTCTGACCTGGCTCCACTACCACGAGCTGTGGTTTTGGCATGTCCGGGTACTCTTCCTGGCGCTTTGCGATCATCACCGCAGAAAGGTTGCAGGTGTAGATAGGGGGGTTCCCGAAGCGGGTCATGAGGAAGGGAATACCACCGATGTGGTCGAGGTGACCGTGCGTGATGAAGACGGCGCGTACACGGTCTGCATTCACTTCAAGGTATTTCGTGTTCGGAAGCACATAGTCAACACCGGGAGCGGTGTCTTCAGAAACAAACTGGAAGCCGACGTCACAGACGAAGATGTCGTTACCGGTCTCAACCGCAAACATGTTGCGTCCTACTTCTTCAACGCCGCCAAGCGGGACAATACGTACTGTCTTTTCATCAACGGGGGCGGGGATATAGTCGGCAACGCGCTTTGGGGTAGGGGCCTGGCCGCCAGAGCGGTTCATGCCGCCGCCGGGTGGGCGTCTGTCGCCGCGTCCACGGCCCTGGCCGCCACGTCGTGGGCCGCCTCCGGGTCCTCCTGGTCCGCGTCCTCCGCCCCCACGCGGGCCTCTGCGGTCAAAGCCGCCGCTTCTGCGTGGTCCGCCATCGCTTTCGCGTCGAGGTTCTCGTGGGGCTCCTGCTGGTGCGGGAGCCGGTGCTGGTGCTGGTGTCATAAATCTACGTAATTAGGATAATTTTTTAGTAATGCTTTCAAGAAGCACACGTCATGAGCCGAGGAATCGGCTACTGACGTACACTTCCTGGCGCAAATGCCGGCCACACCCACTGCGTCCGGCGATACCAGTGCGAGACTCCGGCGAGTCGATCAGTCGGTGCAGTGATGCGTGCGAGCGACACTCCGTGTATGTCTTCGGGTAGTGCGTACACGAAGTCGGGTGCGTGCGTGAAGACGGCAGGATAGTCAGCAGCAATGAGTGCATCTACTTCTGCCAGGTCCTCATCAACTTTTGCGGGATCCTGTTCAACGCGCATAGACTCAAGAAGTGTGTCAACGGCGCGTGAAGCGTAGAGCGCAATATTAAGTCCGGGATCAGTGCGCTGCGAAGAGTCCCAGAAGGCAAACAGGTCGCGGTCACGTCCCACTACCATGCCAAATAACAATGCGTCGTATGCACGCGGACGTATCACCGATGCTGCCAAGTCGCTTGGGTCATAATACTCGATAGCTACCGGAACACCGAGTTTCTCCCAATCGCTCCGTATGGCTTCGGCGATAGCTTTAAGCTCGGGAACGTTAGAGGTCTTAAGAGTGACGGTGAGCTCAAGATCCTCATGCTTCCATCGCTTCGTCTCCTCGTTATATTCCCATCCGTTCTTCTCGAGTATCGCTGACGCCGCCCCAATGGAGTCCTCGGATACTTCAGGAGCCGCAATCGTGACGCCGCTTCCCGGAGGTACTGGTCCCCAGACCGGGGTGCCGTACCCGCC
>DAORIN010000064.1:0-3633 GCA_035438545.1 Minisyncoccota bacterium
ATTTATGATTTCTATAAATGTACTTGGCGGTGGCGGCACGGACTGTGTAGATGAGGCAGTGTCAGCGACCAGAGGTTCCCCCTCACTGCCGCCCGAAAAGGGAAAGGATAGGGCGGTTCCCATAAGTATGCCGAGGGCGACCAATGTGAAGGCAAAGGGGACCTTTTTCATACGCTAGAAAAGTGTAGCACCGAGGCATATACTATCTATATGAAAGGATACGTCACCAACATAGAACAGCAGGCTCTTGAAAACGATGATTTTCGCCGCGTCCTCTATACCGCTAAGCACTGTCAGCTGGTCGTTATGTCCCTTCCCGCAGGAACGGACATCGGTGAAGAGGTGCATGACGTCGATCAGTTTATTCGCATAGAAGAAGGAGAAGGCCAGAGCATACTCGATGGCGTGGAGCGCGATCTTACCGATGGCTCAGCCATAGTTATTCCTGCAGGCGTGCGCCACAACATCAAGAACACGTCAGGAAGCGACGCACTCAAGCTCTACTCGCTCTATGCGCCGCCGCACCACAAGGACGGCACCATACATCCGACGAAAGCGGATGCGGAGAACGACACCGAGCACTTCGACGGCGTCACCACCGACGACCTTAAGAGCTAATTCACTTGAGGAGCTTCCGGAAGGGAAGGTAATGCCCGCGGGTATACGCGAGGTAGGAGAGGAGTGCGAGTACGGCAACTGCTAACGATTCGAAGAATTCATTCTCTGGCCCAGGCGCGACAAGCGTGATGATACGCGGTACCCACGTCCATAGTCCTGCAATAAGGAAGACAGTGGCAGAAGGGAAGAACATCAGAAGCGCCATCATGCCGAGATCAACGACGACACTCACCCACACGAGCGCCATAGTGAGGTCACGAGACCATCCAAGCGCTGCCAGAATGTCATAGTGCTCGGGAGAACCCGTGAGTACGCCTACTCCCTGAGCGCCGTACATATATATGAGGGCAAGTAAGGGGAGGAGCCAAAGAAGGCGTGTGAAAGTTTTCATCGAAGGATTTTACCACCTCCGTAAGAGCTCTTTATGCAGCACTGCGTGCTTCTTTGAACGCCAGCATCTTATCTCCCATCGCCGCAAGCTCTTCTTCCGGCACTTCTTTCTTAACGGTAGGGAGGAGTTCCGATTCTTCCTCTTTTACGTGATGACGAATCTGTTCCATGAGCACCTTCACGCTTGCGTCGAACTCTGCCTCCTCCGGTTGCAGGGTACGCAGGTTAGCAAGTAGATTCTTAGCCCCCGCATGCTCCACATACGCTTCCTCCACCATCTTATCGTCCTCCTTATTCTTATTGAAGGCCTTAAGAAAGCGCGGGTAGCAGATTGTCTCTTCCATGTCTGCGTGGATAGTGAGTGCTTCGATAATCTGATCAACGACTTTGCGTTTGGTCACATGCGCACCGTCGCCAAGACCTTCGTACTCTTTGAAGAGACCCTCAACCGTCTTATGGTCATTCTTAATTATTGCGACAGGGTCGTTAGTCATGAGGACAGGGTATTAGTGCGATAAAGCTGCACCATACGTGAGTTCTCATGAATGCAGGGTGAATGGAAGAGTCGGCAAACGCTTACGGAATTGCTACACTTCCTGCATGAACGAATCCATAATCGTAGAAGCGCTCATACAAGCGCCCCTTGAAAAGGTCTGGCACGACTATACGGACCCGAGAGCCATCATGGCGTGGAATGCCGCCTCAGACGACTGGCACACCACAAAGGTAGAGAATGATGTGCGTACCGGCGGCGCTTTCATGAGTCGTATGGAAGCAAAAGATGGAAGTGTGGGATTTGATTTTACTGGCACGTATGACGAAGTCATCCCGCAGGAGAAGATTGCGTACACCATGACCGACGGAAGAAACGCAGTCATCACTTTCGCGCCCGTAGACGGTGCGGTAAAGGTCGTCGTCACTTTTGACCCAGAAACGGAGAACCCGCATGACATGCAGCGTGCGGGCTGGCAGGCAATTCTCGACAGCTTTAAGAAGTACTGCGAAGAGCACGCAGCATAATAGGTATGGCACTACCCGCTGTTGGGAAGAAAGCTCCTACATTCTCCTTGCCTGATCAAGACGGAAAGGTACGCACCCTTGCCGACTATGCCGGCAAGTGGGTGCTCCTCTATTTCTATCCAAAAGACGATACGCCAGGATGCACCATCGAGGCGTGCACCATTCGTGATCAGTTCCAGGACTTCAAGAAAATTAAAGCGGTAGTGCTAGGCGTCTCTACTGACTCCATTGCAAGCCATAAGAAATTCGTAGATGCGTATGAGCTCCCATTCACGCTTCTTGCAGACGTTGATAAAAAGCTCGTAAACAAGTATGGGGTGTGGGGCGAAAAGAACATGATGGGAAGAACATACATGGGCACCAAGCGCACCTCATTCCTCATATCTCCCGAAGGAAAGATTGCGAAGGTATATGAGAACGTAAAGCCTCCGAAACATGCGGCAGAAGTGCTGAGTGATTTACGTGCGATTGCAGTATGAAAGAATTCGTCGTCGGTCTTGATATGAATGTTGCTCACGTTCTCGTGGGTATGCGAAGCGAAGCAGCTACCAATTTCTTCCTCTTCATTACTCAGCTAGGGAACGCATCTTTCATACTTATCTTTTCACTCGCAGTGGCAGGCTATTTCTGGTGGCGCACCCACTCGTACTTTCTCCCGTTCTTGGTCTCCATTATTGGCAGTTCGCTTTCAGTAACGATTATTAAGGAGGTTATTGATCGTGCACGTCCGGGGACTGATATCGCATTCTACGCAGAACATCTCTTCTCATTCCCGAGCGGACACGCGGCAAGCGCCGTCGCTGCGTTTGGCTTTGTCGCATACGCACTCATGCGTATGAGTCAGGGAAGCGTCACAAAAAAGCTTGTTCTAGGAACTGCGACCATCCTCATCCTTCTCATCGCCTTTAGTCGCCTGTATCTTGGCGTCCACTATCTCTCCGATGTGATTGCCGGGATACTCGTGGGCGGGTTCTGGGTAGTAGTCGGGGCGCTCCTCCATCACTACGTTCGGCGCATATGAGTACTGACGCACACCACTACGATGTCATCGTCATTGGCGGCGGGGCGTCAGGGCTTATGGCGGCAGGCACCGCAGCGGCAGCAGGTAAGCGGGTGCTGTTGTTTGAAAAGAACGCCAAGCTTGGTGAGAAACTTCGCATTACGGGCGGTAAGCGCTGCAATATAACGAATGCCGAAGACGATCTCAAAGTATTACTTGGAAAGTATGGTGACGCAGAACAATTTCTGTACTCCGCCTTCAACGAGTTTGGTGTGAAAGATACCTTCACTTTCTTCGAATCAAAGAAATTACCACTCGTCGTTGAAGCGAATAAGCGAGCGTTTCCAAAAAGCCAAAGTGCCGCAGACGTAGTGAAGACTATGGTGGACTACATCAATAAAGGAAAGGTGACGGTAAAGCTTAAGACTCCGGTACGTCAGATCCTCACCGAAGAAGGACGCATCAAAGCCATCGTCGCAAGTGGTGGTGAGTACACCGCTGAAAGCTATATCTTCGCGACGGGTGGTGTCTCACATCCGGAGACGGGGTCTACTGGGGACGGGTTCGGATGGCTCAAAGCACTCGGACACACGGTGAGCGACCCT